>NZ_SLWB01000017.1 GCF_004340205.1 Acetobacteroides hydrogenigenes | reverse complement strand
AGAGGGAGGGATTCGAACCCCCGGAGGTTTGACCCTCAACGGTTTTCAAGACCGCCGCAATCGACCACTCTGCCACCTCTCCGAGGACAAAAGTAACTCCATTTTTTAGTTTGCAAAAAAACAAAAGAGTTGTTTTTTTAATTATTTGTTTTACCGGACTGCCATTATAGCTTAATCTTGTTATGAAATTGCTGAATTAGGGTAGAGCGGATACGTTGAGGTTTATGTGAATAAAGAATCTTGGGTAAAAGAAAAAATATAAGTAAAAGTGATTTTGATTAGTATTTTTTTTTATAAATTAGCAGATGAAAAGATTGTTGACGTTTGTTGCATGCTGATTTTTTCTGCTGTGTACAATAAATATTAACGACAGATTTTTTTTAACCGCTAAAATATTAAGCTATGAACAAAACTCAATTGATTGATGCATTGGCAGGTGAGGCAAGTATGTCTAAGTCTGATGCTAAGAAAGCGCTTGATGCTTTTATTAAGGTTACTTCTGATGCTCTAAAGAGTGGAGATAGTATCGCGTTGATAGGATTTGGTTCTTTTGGTGTTTCTCAAAGAAGTGCAAGAACTGGTAGAAATCCAAGGAGTGGTAAAGAAATAAAAATTGCAGCTAAGAAAGTGGTAAGGTTCAAGGCTGGGAAAAGTTTAACTGACAAGATTCAATAGATTTTTGGAGTCAGAATTTGAAGAGGGTGCTTTGGCACCCTTTTTTATTGCTTTTTTATAATTGCTATCTTTGAAAGGTAATATGTTTAAAATGGAATTTACACCAGAAATACGAAACCGAATATCGGATCATTTAGAAACGTTTCTTGGAGACGAACGTATCGGCATAATAAAAAGGGTTCTTTCGAATAGGACTCGGTATATTACTGTTTGTCTTGAAGATATTTACCAGTCGCAAAATGCGTCAGCAGTGCTGAGAAGTTCCGAGGCTTTTGGCTTGCAGGATGTGCATATCATCGAAAATTCGAACATCTTCAGCATAAATCCTAACGTAGTTAGGGGATCAGACAAGTGGCTTACAATTCATCGCTATTTCAACTCAGCCTGTCCTACAAGTGATGCTATTAGTAGTTTAAGGTCGAATGGCTATAGAATTGTTGCAACTTCGCCTCATGTTGATGGCGTTGCGCTCGAAGATTTTGATTTAACAAAAGGAAAGGTTGCAGTATTTTTTGGGAATGAGCATAATGGAGTTTCTCAAACTTTGCTGGATCAGGCTGATGAATACTTATATATTCCTATGTACGGATTTACCGAGAGTTTCAACATCTCTGTTGCTGCTGCAATGACGATCCATACGCTTAGGGGAAAGTTGCATGAACAGGATATCAGATGGGCGCTGAGCGGAGCGGAGTACGAAGAGCTACTTTTTAGCTGGCTTAACAAGGCGGTTAAGCGTCCTGATCTAATTGTTAAACGATTTCTCGACGAAAATCCTTATTAAAATAAGTGTTAGATATTATGAAGATGGCTAGAAGGAGTTTTTGCTTTGCTGTACTTGTTTTTATGGCATTCTCATTTCAGGCTAGCGCTCAGGATACGGTATTGGTATCGAGGTTTAATGAGCTGTTTGCTGCAAAAAATGATCGCATAAAGGATTCTATAGTCGAACGGATTATCCCAGATTTTATTCTCTTTCTAAAGAGCAATAGTGCAAAGAATTTTAACTTTAAGCCCATAAAGCATATTGGGGTTCTCGAATCACCCGATAATGCTTTTACTTTTTACCTTTTTAACCTCAGATATAGGGATGGTTCTTTTAAGCATTTCGCCTTTTTGCAGCAACCTCAAGGGAACTGTTTAAAGGTGACAAAGTTTGAGGATAAAAGGAGTGAGGTGCAAAAGCCAAACGATGAGATCCTAATACCGGAGAAATGGTATGGGGCTCTTTATTATCAGATTATACCCATAAAATCTAACGGGAAAAACTTCTATACGCTACTTGGGGCATCGTTTACCGATCTGTTTGTATCTCGAAGGGTTATTGAGGTTATGGAGATTACTGACGAAGGAGTTATTTTGGGGGCTCCTATATTCTTTGACGGACGTAGAAATGCCTCTCGTGTTGTTTTTGAGCATTCTGCTCGATTTTTGATGACTTTGCGGTATATGCCTGAGCTAAAAACAATCGTATTTGATCATCTTGCCTCTTCGGAACCAAATGCTGGCAATAATTTTCAGTTCTTTGGACCAGATGGCTCGCAGGATGGTTTTATCCTCGAAAACGGAATTTGGACGTTGAAGCAAAATATTGATGTTAGAATGCCGGATAGGAAGCGTAAGAAGGATTTTAAGACTATCAAAACGTACTAATTTCCCAAAATCTATACTATGAGTGATTTTGAATGGAAGGTCGACCAGTTTGCCGACCTTAGGGTGCTGAGGTATCAGGTGCCCGACTTTGAGCTGCTTTCGCTAAATCAGAAAAAGCTGATATATAACCTTTCGATGGCTGCTGCTGCTGGTCGCGATATCCTTTTCGACCAAAACTACCGCCACAACCTTGCCATAAGATTTGTGCTTGAGGCGATCTACGAGGGCTACTCGGGCGATAGAACGTCGGAGGAGTTTAAGCAATTTGAAACCTACCTTAAGCGGGTGTGGTTCTCGAATGGTATCCATCACCACTACGGCAACGAGAAGTTTGTCCCCGAAATATCGCGCAGCTACTTCATCTATCTTTTAGAAAATACGCCTTTAGCGTGCTTTAAGCCTCACTTTACCTCGGTAGAGGAGATTCGCAGTAGGGTAGAAGAGCCCATCTTTAACCCCGACGTGGATAAGCAAAGGGTGTGCTCGAATCCGGAGGTAGACATGGTGGCCAGTTCCAGCAGCACCTTCTACCAAGGGGTTACCCAGAAGGAGGCCGAGGAGTTCTACGGCCAGCTGCTCGATCCGGAGAACCAAACGCCGCTATCCTACGGCCTTAACACCAGCCTGGTGAAGGAGGGCGATACGCTCCGCGAGGTGGTGTGGAAGCAGGACGGCAAGTACGGCAAGGCCATCACCCAAATTGTGCACTGGCTGCGCAAGGCGATGGATGTGGCCGAAAACGACGAGCAGCGCAAATCCATAGAGTTCCTGATATCCTTTTACACCACGGGCAAGCTGGAGTACTTCGACGAGTACAGCATCACCTGGGTGAAGGATTTGGCCTCGCAGGTGGACTTCATTAACGGGTTTATTGAGACCTACAACGATCCGTTGGGCTACAAGGCCACGTGGGAGTCGCACGTGAACTTCCGCAACGATGCCGCTACGCAGCGCACCGTGGTGATTAGCGATAACGCCCAGTGGTTCGAGGATCACTCGCCCGTTGATTCGAAGTTTAAGAAGAAGGTGGTGAAGGGCGTTAGCGCAAAGGTGATAAACGCCGCCTTCCTGGCGGGCGACTGCTATCCGGCTACGCCTATTGGCATCAACCTGCCCAATGCCGACTGGATTCGCAAGGTTCACGGATCGAAATCGGTTACCATCGATAACATCGCGTACGCCTACGATCAGGCGTCGCACGGAACGGGCTTCATCGAGGAGTTTGCCTACTCTAAGGAGGAGGTTGATCTCGAATACCTGCACGGATTTCTAGCCGACTCGCTCCATACCGATATGCACGAGTGCCTGGGCCACGGCAGCGGCCAGCTGGCCGAAGGGGTGGTGGGCGATGAACTGAAGAGCTACGGCTCTACCATCGAGGAGGCGCGCGCCGATCTGTTTGCGCTCTACTACATGATGGACCCCAAGATGGTGGAGCTGGGGCTGATCCCTTCGCTCGATGTGGCCAAGGCACTCTACAACGACTACATCCGCAACGGGCTGCTCACCCAGATGGTTCGCATCGAGCTGGGCAAGAACGTGGAGGAGGCCCACATGCGCAACCGCAAGCTGATTGCCGAATGGTGCTTCGAAAAGGGATCATCGGAACAGGTGATGGCGTATGTGGTGCGCGATGGGAAGACCTACGTGGTGGTGAACAGCTACGAGAGCCTACGCAGGCTATTTGGCGAGCTGCTGCGCGAGATTCAGCGCATAAAATCGACCGGAGACTACCAGGCGGCCAAGCAGCTGGTGGAGGGCTACGGCGTGAAGCTCGACCAAGAGCTGCATAAGGAGATCCTTGAGCGGTATAAGAAGCTGGGGCTGGCCCCATACAGCGGCTTCATCAACCCAACTTATAAGCCAGTGTGCGAGAATGGCGAGATTGTAGACGTTGCGATCGACTACTCCGAAGGATATGTGGAGCAGATGCTGCGCTACTCGAAGGAGCACTCGTTTTTGGGGATTGACGGGTAAAAGAATAAGTTTAAGTAGGTGCTAAGCGGTTACATTGAAACGGATGTAACCGCATTTTTTATTGAAAGATGGTGAATTTGAGGAGATGACGAAAGTTTTTAAACAAAAGAGGCTGCTTTTTTTAGACAGCCCCTTTTTATTTTATTGCACTTCAACGCTGAATTTGATGGGATTTGCTAGTTTTTTCTTAAAGTCCAGTCTCCGAAATTGCTGATTATTCTAACATTTTTAGAAGGTTTCACCCCGATTGTTTTGATGAATGATCCATCGAGGTTTTGAGAGCCGTTGGAAAGGTTGTATAGCTTAAAATCGGAGTATTTGGACGAAACGTTCAGCTTAAACGATGCTTCATTTTGGAAGGTAAGCTTACCATCAGAGTAGTTACCTTGCAGGTCTATGTTATTAAAACGGCCGTCAATGCTATATACTATAACGTTGCTGTATAGTAGCGAAAGAACCATGTTATCTGCAAGCTTATCTATTTTCATATCGGTATTAATTAGCCTTCCTTTTATAGAATTAATTGAACCGAATTTTAAATCAGAATAGCTAAGGGCCGAGTTTACAAACTTAATTTTATCTATTTTAAAGTCGGAGTAGGCTCCGTTTAGCCCAATGGCGTATCCATTTTGAAGGGCGAAATTCCCGTAATCGATATTTAGGTTAAGCCACGTTACCTCTTTAATTGCGATATCTCCATAGGCTGCCACTATATTGTTGGCTTTCTTGTCGTTGCCAAAGCTGAGCTTTTCGGCAAAAAGGTCTCCATACTTTAGGTTTACGCTCACGTATCCGCTCATATTTCCGAGTGCAACATCTCCATACTTTACGGTGATTTTTGATTCAATAGAAGATGGGGCGTAAATCACGTAATTGATAGTGTGCTTTATGCTGTTGCGTAAGTGGCGCGTGGTTACTTTTATGCTATTGCCAACCTGCGACATGCTAATTCTATAACTTTTTGTTGCATACTCTTTAGTGTTGGAAACCGTAGCGTCGTATTTTACGTAGGCATCAACCTTTACCTTGTTGCTTTTCCATGTAGTAACCTTGACATTCCCGTATGAGTTGTTTACCTCAATGCTTGTGTTGTTGGTGTATGCGAACTCCTTCGACATAACCTTTTCGGCTTTTGAATCGTTCTCGTAGTCGGTGTTAAAGCTGGGCTCTATAACTGTAAAGGAAGAGCACAGTAGTACCGTTAGGAGTAAGAGACAGGTTGGGGCTATTTTGTTAAAAGTTTTCATCTTACTTTGAGTTTTGTTCGTTTTGTTGTTCGTTTCTTTCGGCTTTAATGGCCATCTTGGTAAGAATTCGATCCGTTTGGCGGTAGTGCATCATGAGCGCTTGGCGCATTTCTGGGTTGTTGGCTGACATCTCTGATGCTTTCTCCATAATTGTTGTTTGCTTTTTAATGCTTTCGACTTGCTTTTCGTAGTCCTTGCGCACGGACTCGGGAAGTTTATCTACGGCTATATTTATTTGCTTGTACTTGGCATCCAGCACCTCGTTGTAGTTGCTTTTTATTACTCGAATTTCGTTACTGTACTCATCGTTGGTTGTGATGAAAAGTTTTCCGAAAAGGAGGGTAGAAGCAACAAGTAGTAGTGCCGCTGCTGCTACTTGTGCAAAGGAAAATTTTCTTTGCTTTGCAGGCTGCAGTGATGCGTTGACGAAAGCCAACTTTTGTTCGAAGCTTTTTAGATGCTCCTCCGACGGGTTCTCGCAATCGAACTCATCGCGATGATGGTTGATGTAATCCTCAATACGAGCCATTATAGAACGTTTTTTGTTTTTCTTTAATCAGGGTCCCTAACTTTTGCTTAGCGCGATGCAGCTGCGTTCTGGATGCTGCATTTGAAATGTGAAGGATATCTGCAATCTCCTCGTGATCATACCCTTCAATCAAAAAAAGGTTGATGATGATCCGATAACTTTCCGGTAGCATCTCGATGCAGCGCTTTATGCATTCGACTGACATATTCTCGTCACAGTCAATTTCAGCTGTTTCGTCTTCCTTGTCCGGAAGCTTGTCGTCGGGGGCGAATTCCAGCTTTCGTTGCCGCATCTTGTCGAGGCATGTATTTACGACAATTCGCTTTAGCCAAGCTCCAAAGCTAACCTCGTTTTGGTAGCTTCCAATCTTGGTAAAAGCTTTCAGAAACGCTTCCTGCATGCAATCTTCCGCTTCTGCACTATGGTGTACCATTCGGTAAGCCGTGTTGTACATAGTCTTATAGTAGATTTTGTATATCTCCATTTGACTATCGGATCGGAAGATCTTGCATCCTTCTATCAGCTCCTGATGTATGTTTTTGAAGCAAGATTCAGGGTCCATACCTTTACTTTTCTAATCAAAAGACGTAGCTTAAATAAGAAACGTTACATGGGAATCATATTTTTTTATGATTTTTCAAATTTAGCAAATTGGGGAAGGATCTCCCTTTTAATTGTTGGGTTTGCCTTATATTTGCAGCCTAAATTTTTCGTTGTATGGATTTTAAATCCCTAAAAAAAGAGCGTTCTGCTTTTATGAAGGTTAACCTTAGCTCCTTTCTTGGTTTTATGCTGCTCTCGCTGGTGAGCGTAGAGGGCGTGGCTCAAAACGATACGACTGCTATTGCATCGTCCAAAGAGCTTGATGAGGTTATTGTTAAAGCTACCCAGCGTAAGAATACATTCTCGAAGCTTACACGTGTTGTTGCGACAATCACTAAAGAAGATTTAAAGGTTTCGCCTATCCATAGCGTTGCTGATGTTCTGTCGTATGCGGCAGGTGTAGACATAAGAACCCGCGGACCTATTGGTGTTCAGGCCGACATATCGGTTAGAGGTGGATCTTTTGATCAGGTGCTGATTCTTCTGAACGGTGTAAATATTACCGATCCTCAAACTGGACATCATAACCTAAACTTGCCCGTTGACATTTCAGCAATTGAGCGAATTGAGATACTTCAAGGGCCGGGAGCCCGTAGCTTTGGTCCAAATGCTTTTAGCGGTGCTATCAACTTTATAACCGCTTCATCTACTAATCATCAAACGCGCGTTAGCGTTGCTGGTGGCGATTTTGGATTCCTCTCGCTTGGTGCAATAACGTCTGCCAGTAAGGGCAATTTTGGCGTATTTGTGTCTGCCAACCGCCAGCAATCCTCGGGCTACGTAAATAATACCGATTTTGAGGTTAATAGCTACTACGGCAGCTTTACCTACAAAAACAAAAAGATCGGCGATGTAGAGTTAAGTACAGGGGTACAGGATAAGGGATTTGGCGCTAATAGCTTTTACTCTGTAAAGTATCCAAACGAGTACGAGGCTACCAAAACCTACTTTAGCAGCCTTCGTTGGGGGAAAGATTTTGGCATTTTCAACCTTTCGGCGACCGGTTACTGGCGTAGGCATTTCGACCGTTTTGAACTTTTTCGATACGATCCTCTGCCTTTTTACAAGTTTCACAACTACCATAGAACTGATATTTATGGGGGAAACCTAAAACTCACCGTTTTTTCGCTGTTAGGAAAGACACTAGTTGGAACCGAGCTGCGCGAAGAGGAGATACTCTCTAACGTTTTGGGGAATACGCTAAGCAAACCCGTTAAAATTATTGGCACTAACCTATTTTACACGAATGGCGTTGATAGGCTCAACACAAGCGCTTTTTTGGAGCATTCCTGCAGCTTCAAAAACCTCTTTCTTTCGGCGGGTTTAATGTTTAACCATTCCAACGATTTTGGAAGCAGCTGGTATTGGGGGACTGATGCAAGCTACATTTTTGGAGGTTCTGGCTTAAAGGTATTCGCATCAGCTAACCAGTCATACCGATTGCCAACGTTTACCGATTTGTACTATAAGAGTGCAGTTCACGATGGAAATCCCAATCTAAAACCCGAAAAGGCGATCACCTACGAAGGAGGCATTAAGTACGAGAAGGGTGCTTGGATGGGGCAGGTTGTTGCTTATCGTCGTTTGGCCGATAACTCAATAGATAGGGTAAAGTTGCCTACCGATGCAAAAACTACGACCCGAAACCTTACCGATATTCATACAACAGGGGTTGAGCTTACTGCTGCGTATAATCCGAACCGTAAAGTATTGAAGGCAATCACAGCGTCGTACACCTATCAAACTCAGGATAAGAGTAGCAACGAGTATATATCCATGTACGTGCTCGATTACCTTACCTATAAGGGTACCCTATCGGGAACTGTTGGACTTGCAAAAGATCTTTCGTTGAACGTTAGGGGGTGCTACCAGGATAGAAAAGGAACCTATACAAATCCCAATGGGGTGGAGGTTGCATACTCTCCATTCTTTACCCTAGATGCGAAGTTGATGTACACCTATAGAGCCTTCTCGATATTTGCAGAGGCTTCCAATGTATTGGGCGAACGCTACTACGATCTAGGAAATATTCCTCAACCGCTGAGGTGGTTTAAGGGTGGAATTGCGGTAACTTTTTAAGAGGAGCATTTGCTCCTCTTTTTACATTAAGATTTTATAAAATATAGTGGCACTTGTTGTGAGTTCTTTTTAACTTGGTAGTGGTTAAGCGGTATTATATGCCGAGGTTTAATATAAACACCGAGCCATGGAAATACTCATACTGTTTGGTGCTCCTTTTTCGGGAAAGGGAACTCAAGGCGAAATTCTAGCCCAGAAGACAGGTTACCTGCATGTTTCAACAGGCGATATTCTCCGTACCCAGCGCAAGATGCATACATCATTAGGGCTAAAAGCAGAATCGTATATACGGCAGGGTCATTTAGTGCCAGACGACCTGCTCGATGAGCTAATAGAAGACGAGATCATCAAGTGTAAAAAAGGTAAGGGTATTATTTTAGACGGCTATCCTCGAACCATCAACCAAGCATACACGCTGCATCTGCTTGCTCAAAAGCATGGCGTTGCAATACGTCGGGTGCTTTTCTTAGACGTACCTCACGAGGTGCTTATTGCAAGAGGAATACATAGAGGAAAAACGTCGGATAGGATTGACGATAAAGATCCCGATGTAATGAATAAGCGCATCGAAATATACCATAGCGAAACCAAGCCAGTAGGCAAGTACTACGTCGATAGGAATTTGTCGGTTACCATTAGTGGTATTGGCGAGGTTGAAGAAGTTGCAGAGAGAATTCTTGCTAGTATTTAAATCGTATTGGAAAAGTATTGGAAAAGAATAAGGCCGGTGAAAACCGGCCTTATTGCTAGTATTCTATCGAACGCCTTGATGCTTTACGCTCCGATTGGCGCTTCTTGTTTTCCATCTTCTTTGCCTTTGAGGCTAGCGTAGGCTTCGTTTGCTTCCTCTTCTTTTGAACCGTTAGGGCACTCTCCAATAGTTCGTAAAATTTCATCAAGCACTGGGCCTTATTCTTTAGCTGGGTGCGCTCGGTTTGCGAGACGATAATAAGGATTCCTTCTTGGGTTAACCGTTTGGCGAGTTTGGTGAGTAGCCGATTTTTTTCCTCTTCGGTAAGGATGGATGAGCTGGCAATGTCGAATCGAAGTTCGACCTTGGTGTTTACCTTATTTACGTTCTGTCCTCCGGCTCCGCTGCTGCGCGAGGCGCTAAAGGTGAGCTCCGGTAGAAAATCTCTATTGCGAATGTTGCTGTACATGGCGAGTGGCGACTATGTGAAATGTTGGCGCAAATATCGCACAAAAAATGCGGCTAGATTCTGCGATCTTCCGCATTTTGAGCTATTGGATGGGAATCCGATCTATTTCCCTTTTATCTCCATCACAATTTTACCTACCGTTTTCCCCCTAAACATCTCCATGAGGTGGTGAGGAACCTCTTCCAACGAGATTATCTTTTTCAGCGGAACGTCAATAAGGCTTCGTTCTACGAGATCCATTACGCATCGGCCTGTTTCGAGTATGGATAGCAGCCCTCGGATGCCGTAGCCATAGCCGCCTCCAATGCTAAACTGGTGGAAACTGAGCGACTTTAAAAAGGCATCGTCGTACTTTGAGGGCCTTACGTATCCCGAGAGTTCGAGTAGGTGACCGTTAAAGGAGAGCGCGTTGGCGGCTATGATGTCGTAGTCTGGCCCGATGGTATCAATTGCCTTGTTGGCTCCAATCCCATCGGTATACTCCATAACCTTCTTTACTATGTCATCCTTGTTTTGGTCGATGATATGGGTTGCACCCATCTCCTTAACGAATGAAAAGTTCTCCTTCGGACAGGTGACGATTATTTTCTTTACCCCGATGTAGCTGGCGATTTGGGTTGCAAAGCTGCCAACCTCTTCCGACCCTCCAATTATGAGCAGCGAGTCGGCCGATCGAAGGTTGAGCATCTCTTTTATTCCCCTAAAGGCGGTCCATCCGGCGTAGGGGGTGGCGGCGGCAATGTCGTGGGGGAGAATCGGATTGTGCAGGATGGCTTCCTCGTTTTGCACGGCATACTCGGCGAACCCACCGTGCGGGCGGAGCATGTAGCCGTGGTAGAGCACCCGGTCGCCGGGTTTCCATCGGGTTACCTTTTTGCCGATCTCGACCACCTCGCCCGAGACGTCGAGCCCGGGCACCCACGAGTCCGTCATGCCTGGAACCATGTGCTTCCAAAGCGAGATTTTTGCATCGTAGGGGGTAAGCCCGCAGGCTTTTACCTTAACGAGTACATCGTTGCTGCCGAGCTTCGGAAAGGGAAGATCTCTGACCGCAAAGGTGTTTTCTGTGGGATTGAACGTTACCGCTTTCATGCTGATTCCTCAATTTTGTTCAAGTTATGAAATTGCCTAGCGATATATCAGCTCTTTCCCCCACTTTTTTGGACGATTCATCTTTTTCTTCAACTTTACTTGATGCTGCTGACATACGGTTGTCAGTAGCCTGCCGTAGCTTTGCCTGCGTAACCATTAAAACGGAACTATTATGGAATTAAAAATCGTAGAATCAGTACTAGTATGCGGCATCAAGGTGCAGACATCGCTAAAGAGTATCATGGAGTTTGTGGGCAGCACACCCGACAGGTTGATGGCCGAGCTGGCGGCGCAGGGTATTAAGCCAACCGGAGCCCAAATATGGCAGTACACGGGCTGTGATGGCAATCCCGAAACGGTGTTCGACCTGCTAATTTGTGTGCCGGTTGAACAGCGAGGGCAGGATAGGAACGGGGTCGCGTTTCTTACCCTAGGCTCGTTTAGGTGCGCCTGCTCCATGCACGAGGGCTCGTGGAACGAGCTTGGAAAGGCCTACGAGGCGCTGATGGGCGAAATGGTTAAGGGTGGGTTGACGATGACAACGGCATCGCGCGAGGTGTACCACCGGTGCGATTTTGAGAATCCGCAGAATTGCCTTACCGAGATTCAGCTCGAGGTAAAGTAGGGCTTTACATCGCTTTGATTTTATTCTAATTTTGACGTACTCTTCTAACAAATCGATTATGAATATACCTGCCGATAAAAAGCGGATTGCCTACTGCGGTCTTTACTGCGGGGCTTGCAGGAGGTTACTTAACGGAAAGTGTCCCGGTTGTGCCGACAACGCGAAGGCTACCTGGTGTAAGGTGCGCTCGTGCTGTATAAGCAACGGTATCGCCAGCTGTGCCGACTGTAAGACGGTAGGGCATCAACGCTGCAAGCTCTTCAACAACTTTATGGCGAAGCTCTTTGGCGTGCTCTTTAACTCGGATAGGGCAAAGTGCATCGAGCGCATCAAGGAGGTAGGCTACCTGGCCTATGCTGTCGAGATGGCCGATAGCAGAATGCAAACCCTTAAGCGGAAGTAGCGCGAACAAAAAAGTCGACTTGGAAGGTTAAATCTGCGTGGCGCAGCAAAAAAAGCGCACTTGGAGGCTTGCGCCAGCCGGCGCGGATCAAAAAGCGTACTTTTTTCGTAGAATCCGTTCGGCGCAGGCAAAAAGGTGCACTTGGAAGGTTGAATCCGCGCGGCGCAGCAAAAAAAGCGCACTTGGAGGCTTGCGCCAGCCGGCGCGGATCAAAAAGTGTACTTTTTTCGTAGAATCCGTTCGGCGCAGGTAAAAAGGTGCACTTGGAAGGTTGAATCCGCGCGGCGCAGCAAAAAAAGCGCACTTGGAGGCTTGCGCCAGCCGGCGCGGATCAAAAAGCGTACTTTTTTCGTAGAATCCGTTCGGCGCAGGTAAAAAGGTGCACTTGGAAGATCCATGCAGCTCTGCAGCGGCAAAAAATATAGAGTAGTCCTCCTGCTATGCGGAGCGTCTTCGCTCCGCTTTAGCGGTCAAGGCCTATGGCCTTACATTAAGCGACCTCAGGCCGCAACAAACAAAAGCGTAGGCTTGCCTAGGCTAATTCAATACCAAGCATATGAAGAGGAAGATATTTGTATTCCTGTTTAATGGATATTCGGACTGGGAAATCGCTTACCTTTCGCCCGAGATTAGTAAGAACGATGCGTTTGAGCTGATCTACTTTTCCGCCGATGGCAAGCCGGTACTGTCGATGGGAGGTTTACGGGTGGTACCCGAAATGTCGTTGAACGAAGTAAGCGTAGGCGATGTTCACATGCTGATTATTCCGGGGGGAGTGTCCTGGGAAAAGGGCGAAAACCGTGAAATAGGCACATTGGCGAAAGCGCTATTTGCCGAAAAGCGGACGATTGCCGCTATCTGTGCTGCTACGGCCTACCTTGGCGAACTAGGATTCCTAAACCACCTGAAGCATACCAGCAACGACCTGTACTACCTAAAGGGAGCAGCCCCCGGCTATTCGGGAGAAAGCTGCTATGTAAATGACCTTGCCGTTACTGATGAGCATATCATTACTGCCAAAGGCATAGCCCCTATTGAGTTTGCGAGGGAAGTATTCGCAACGCTGAAGCTGTATAACGACCATGATATGGAGAAATGGTTTCAGCTCTTTAAGAATGGAATTTGGAGTGCGTAAAGGCTTCGTTGGGCGTAGGCAAAACAGTGCACTTGGATGCTCTGTGCAGCTTTGTGGCAGGGATTCCGCTTTTACAAAAATCCATTTTTCATGGAAAATGTAGACGTTGAGGAATCGGCCTATCGTTGCACAAGGCGTATCCCCCGCTGGCGGGGGCAGGGGGTGGAAAATGCACGTTAAAGGTAAAGATGCAATACTAACGATGACTATAGGCTTTCGAAAATCCACCCCCG
This sequence comes from Acetobacteroides hydrogenigenes, assembly GCF_004340205.1. Lineage (NCBI taxonomy): Bacteria > Pseudomonadati > Bacteroidota > Bacteroidia > Bacteroidales > Rikenellaceae > Acetobacteroides > Acetobacteroides hydrogenigenes. The sequence continues at coordinate 79,458 of NZ_SLWB01000017.1, read as the reverse complement.
AACCCCCGCCAGCGGGGGATAACCTTCGAACTGGAGTGGCCTAAATTTTAAAAAGCGAAATCCATGAGCCGTTTGTTACAGCAAAAAAGCTGAGCTGTCCTTGCATAATGTAAATTTACCCAATGAACCGAATAGATCGCCTACAGGCAATACTTATACATCTGCAAAGCAAGAAGGTGGTAACTGCCGCCGAGCTGGCCGAACGCTTCGACCTGAGCATCCGCACCGTGTACCGCGATATCAGGGCGCTGGAGGAGGCGGGCGTGCCCATCGGCTCGGAGGCGGGGGTGGGGTACTTCCTCTCCGAGAGCTACCACCTGCCCCCGGTACGCTTTACCAACGCCGAGGCATCGGCGCTGCTCATGGGGGCTAAGTTCGTGGAGCAGATGAGCGACTCGCAAACGCGCGAGTCGTGCCAGTCGGCGCTCTTCAAGATCAAGTCGGTGCTCAACGCCAAGGAGAAGGATGCGCTGGAGAAGCTGCAGGATAACATTCTGGTATTTGGCCGTCAGAACCATGGCGACAACCGCGAGCAGGCGCTGCTGGCCGATGTTCAGCAAGCTATTATCGGCAAAACAGCGCTCGATGTGGAGTACCATGCCGGGTACACCAACCAGGTAACGCTTCGGCGCGTGGAGCCCATAGGGATGATCTACTACGGCAACAGCTGGCACCTGATTGGCTACTGCCAACTGCGCAACGACTACCGCGATTTGCGCATCGACCGAATCCTGAAGCTTGAAAGAACCAATATTCCCTTTTCGAAAAATGCTCACATTTGCCTCGACGAGTACTTCGAGCGGGTGCAGAATCGCGAGGGCATGCACAAGATTACGCTGCTGGTTGCCCGCGATAGCCAGCACCACATCAAGGAGTCGAAGTACTGGTACGGCTTTACCTACGACGAGGAGCACGACGAAAGGTGGATGAGGCTGCACTTCCGTAACTCCGACCTTTGGGGCTTCTCGCGCTGGGTGATATTCGGAGGAGGTAGCGTTAGGGTAGAGGAGCCCGAGGAGCTAAAGGTGCTGGTTCACGACTTTGTAAAGGAGCTGACAGAGGCTTACAGTATATAAATCAACAGCCCCAACAGTGTAACTCTGTTGGGGCTGTTGTTCTATGGTAAGGTAAATTCGATTAACTTCAGTATAATCCCGCTAAGGAGGGATGTCGCTTCGCTCCACTTCCTTTTACCTTCAGTATAACTTCCGATTACCTTCCGTTTAACTTCTTCTTTTTAGAAGGACACCTACTCCTCTTTAGGGAGCGCCTTGATGTCCTCCAGCACCTTAATCAGCTCAAGGATCATAGGCTTCTTGCTCTCGTCCTCGGCGGTGTAGCCGTTCTTCAACTTAAGGATGGCAGCATCCAGCGTTTCATCCGAAGCCTCGCTGCACGAGTTCTCGATAACGGTAAAGGCATCGTAGGCGGTAAGGTAGTCGGCAGTTAGGGCGATATCCACAAACGTGTCGATGTAGGGCGCAAACGAGAGCGAGTTCTGCCATAGCGCCGAAAGGTAGGGCTGCAGCTGGTCGGTTCCTTTAAGCTTTTCAATTCCTTGTACCAGCAGCTTGGGCGCATCGTGGTGCTTAATGTCCATGATTAGGGAGAGGATGGCCTCCTTCTTTTCATCATCAACCCTCTCTTCGGCAAGCAGCTCTACAAGAAATGGGATAATTTGGATGTCGCTCGAGGTACGTATCTGCTCGATATGCTCCTTAAACGCCTCGTTGTCTTCCTTGCGCAGCTGTTGAACCAGCTCAAGCAGCTTCTTAATCTCGTTGTCTAGCTGAATATTCTTATCCATTGATGGTCTCTTATGTTATTTCCGCCTAGCCCTTACAGGCCAGGCTTTATGATTACGCCCTTTCAGGGCTTGTATTTCTTCTTCTAACTTCTTCTAACTTCTGGAATAACTTCGTTTAACTCCTACTTAATATGTTCTGCCAAAAATCTTCCGGTATGGAGGCCTTTCCTCATGGCTAGCTCCTCTGGCTTGCCTTCAAAGACGATGTTTCCACCCTTTTCGCCACCTTCGGGACCGAGGTCTATCACCCAGTCGGCGCACTTAATAACATCCATGTTATGCTCTACGATGATGATCGTATGGCCGTTGGCCAGCAGCGCCTGAAAGGCATCGAGCAGCTTACGGATGTCGTGGAAGTGGAGTCCGGTGGTTGGCTCGTCGAAGATAAAGAGGATTGGCCCGTTGCTGCTATCCTTGGATAGGAACGATGCCAGCTTGATACGCTGCGCCTCTCCGCCCGACAGGGTGCTCGACGACTGTCCCAACCTAACGTAGCCTAAGCCTACATCCTGAAGCGGCTGTAGCTTTTCGGCTACCCTTTTGGCGGTGCTGTTGTCCTGGCTTCCGAAGAAGAGGATGGCCTCGTCTACGGTCATCTCCAGAATATCGTATATCGATTTATCCTTGTAGCGCACCTCCAGCACCTCCTGCTTGAAGCGCTTGCCGCCGCAGCTCTCGCACACAAGGGTAACATCGGCCATAAACTGCATCTCCACCTTAATAACGCCCTCGCCTTGGCACTCCTCGCATCGGCCACCGTCGATGTTAAACGAGAAGTGCGATGGGGTAAAGCCATTCTGCTTGGCGTACTGCTGGTCGGCGAACAGCTTACGGATTTCGTCGTAGGCTTTGATGTAGGTAACCGGGTTCGAGCGCGACGATTTCCCAATAGGATTTTGGTCTACCATCTCTACGCCCTTAATCATTTTGATGTCTCCGGTAAGCCCTTGATGCCTTCCCGGCTTGTCGCCCGTACCCATTATGGCTCGGTTAAGCGCCGGATGGAGGATGGTTCGCACTAAGGTTGATTTTCCCGATCCGCTGACACCCGTAACGGCCGTCATAACGCCCAGAGGAAACCTTACCGAAACGTTCTTAAGGTTATTCTCTGCTGCACGTTGCACCTCGATGTAGCTGCTCGATCGGCGATGTACTGCTGGTACAGGAATCTTTTCGATACCCAACAGATACTTTGCTGTAAGCGAACGTTCGGCCTCGGGTAGCTTGGTATGTGGGCCTTGGAATACCACCTCGCCTCCATGCTGTCCGGCCATTGGGCCAATATCGATAATCTCGTCGGCAGCACGCATAATCTCCTCCTCGTGCTCCACTACAATAACCGAGTTACCTAGGTCGCGCAGCTGCTTCAGTACCTTTATCAGGCGGTTGGTATCGCGCGGATGGAGGCCAATGCTAGGCTCATCCAGTATGTATAGCGATCCAACCAGGCTGCTTCCCAGCGATGTCGCCAGGTTAATGCGCTGCGACTCGCCACCCGAAAGGGTTGACGATAGACGGTTGAGCGTTAGGTATCCTAAGCCAACATCGGTTAGGAACTGTAGTCGGTTGCGGATTTCGACCAGCAAGCGCTTGGCCACTTTGGACTGGTGCTCGTCGAGTTCCAGTCGGTTAAAGAAGACATTCAGCTCGTCGATAGGCATCAGCACCAGTTCGCTGATGGTCGTGTTCCCAATCTTTACGTATCCGGCCTCTGGCTTTAGCCTTGCACCGTTGCAAACAGGGCAAATGGTCTTGCCCATGTACCGCGATAGCATTACGCGGTACTGTATCTTATATTTTTTCTCTTCAAGATATTCGAAGAATCCATCAATACCCGTAAAGTGGCTGTTCCCCTTCCAAAGTAGCCTCTTCTGCTCGGGTGAAAGGTCGCAGTAGGGGCGATGTATGGGGAAATCGAAGTGAGCAGCATTGTAGATGAGCTCCTCCTTCCAAACCTTCATACCTTCGCCGCGCCAGGGGGCAACAGCATCGTCGTAAACCGAAAGCGTCTTGTTGGGAATAACCAGATCTTCGTCGATACCAATCACCTTACCGTAGCCCTCACACTTAGGGCAAGCCCCAAGAGGACTGTTGAAGCTAAACATATGCACGTTGGGCTCCTCGAACTGCATGCCATCAGCCTCGAATAGGTTCGAGAAGTGCTCTACAAATGGTTCGCCTTCTGATGGGAATACCTTAACCACTGCCTTCCCATTGCCTTCGCCAAATGCCGTTTGAACCGAGTCGCCAAAGCGGCTCACCGAATCCTCGTCCGTGCTAGCTGCAATACGGTCGATAATAACAAAGATGGTGCTGGGGTCGATGCTATCAGCATTCTTTATAACCTCCTCAATGCGCATGGGCTCGCCGTTAACCTCTAGGCGCTGCAAACCCTCCTTCATCAGCAGGGTCAGCTTCGAAATTACGCCAGTTTGGGCATCGTAGCAAAACGGCGACATAATCTGCATGCGCGTCCCCTCGGGTTGACTAACGATAAAGTCTACCACATCGGAAACCGAGTGCGCCTTAACCTCCTCTCCGCTTATGGGCGAGTAGGTTTTACCAATGCGGGCATACAGCAGCTTAATGTAGTCGTACACTTCGGTAGAAGTCCCAACAGTTGAGCGCGGGTTGCGGGTGTTTACCTTTTGCTCGATGGCAATTGCCGGAGGTATACCGGTGATATTGTCGACATCGGGCTTGTTAACGCGCCCAAGAAACTGGCGCGCATAGGCCGATAGGCTCTCCACGTAGCGGCGCTGCCCTTCGGCAAAGATGGTATCGAACGCGAGGGTCGATTTCCCCGAACCCGATAGACCTGTTACCACTACCAGCTTATTACGGGGTATATCTACGTCGATATTTTTGAGGTTATGTACTCTTGCTCCCTTTACGGAGATGTATTTCTGCGAATTCTTTTCTGACATTGCGATCCATTGGAAACCTCAAAATTAGTGAACTTATTTTACTTGGTTGCCTATGGCGCATTTTTAGGCGTTAAATGAAGTTATGCACGAAGGAGGGGCTTTCTGCTACTTACTTCTCAATCCATCCGTAGCGTTCTTCATCTGTAAATTGTGTGAAAAATACGGGAATTGTGTAACGTATATTTTAAAAGGGAGTCTAATGCTTTGCACGAGCAAACTTTTTGGGCATACAGCTAGCTTTTATCCATAGCATCTGGCTGTTCATCGAAAAAAGTTGGCTTTACATATTGAAAAAAGCAGCTTCGTACGGATTTTTTTAGTGACAATACAAAATAATAAGTTATGTATCGATTGTTTACTTTTTTTCTTTTGCTAGTAGGGGGCTTACCTCTGGGCTCGTTTGCCGATTCTGGCAGCATACAAATAACCGGTAAGGCCGTAGATTCTCTATCTAAAAAGGGAGTTCCCTTTGTTACCATTACAGTGCAAAATTCACAGAGTAAGGTTTTAAAGCGATTGGCTTCCGATGGAAACGGGGCTTTTGATTTTACACTAAAGGATGATACGCATGGGGAGCTTATCATAACTGCAGTTGGCTACAATACCACTAAAGTAAAGTTTGGCGTAAAGCCTGGGGCTAAAAGGGATAATTTGGGGACTATTGCAATGAGCGAGTCATCCACCAAAATAGACCAGGTTGTTGTACAGGCGCAAAAGCAGCTGGTAAAGGTTGACGTAGATAAGATATCGTACAATACCGAAGCCGATCCCGAATCGCAAACCACCAATGCGCTGGATATGCTCCGTAAGGTTCCGCTTATAACGGTTGATGGCGAAGACAACATAACCCTTAAGGGTTCATCCAGCTTTAAGATTCTGGTAAACGGTAAAGAGTCTACGCTGATGAGCAACAACCCCAAGGACGTGCTCAAAGGCATGCCTGCCAATAGCATCAAAAACGTGGAGGTTATCACCAACCCCTCCTCTAAGTATAGCGCCGAAGGTGTTGGAGGTATTATTAACATCGTAACGGCAAAGAAAACGTTGGAGGGTGTTATGGGCAGCGTTAGCCTTCGTGCTGATAACATTGGCGGCGTTGGTGGAAACATTTATACTACCGCCAAGGTGGGTAAGCTTTCCTTCTCGTTAAACTATGGACCCAACTACCGAAAGGAGAAGAGCACTTACGGCTACTCGTGGAGAGAAAACTTTGCCAATAACAATGAGCACATCGTTGAAACAAAATCGGATGGCGATGGCAGCGCGCTGTTTAGCTTCGGATCGGCAGAGATGAGCTACGAAATCGACTCGCTAAACCTCATTAGCCTTTCGGTTATGGGGCACGGTGGTAAGTGGAAGAACAACTCAACCTCGGGAACCTCCGTATTCAACAATCAGAACCAAATTTATCAGCAGTATGGCCAAATAACCGACTACGAGCGATCGTTTGGCGCTATCTCCGGAAACTTAGACTACCAGCGCTCCTTTAAGAAGCCCGATAAGCTTTTTACCGTATCCTATAAGCTCGAGTACAACCCAATGGGCACCGATAATCGCTACGAAACTGACGGTATTGTCAACTATCAAGATCAAAAGCGCTTTTCCGAGAATGATGCGGCTTCGTACGAGAATACCTTTCAGATCGATTTCGTTAATCCGTTTACCTCAAAGCACCAGCTCGAGGTGGGAGCGAAGTACATCCTCCGAACCAACCCTAGCGAAACCTTCAACTACAACGATGTTAACGGTGCTTGGGTCGAAGATGCGACTCGCTACGGAAAACTCGACTACACCCAGAACATTGTAGCGGGCTATGTGGGCTACCTGTATAAGATTAAAAAGATGTCCTTTAAAACAGGCTTTAGGGTAGAAGGAGCTTATACCGATGCCGATTCGAAGCAGGGCATTAAGTCGACCAGCTTTAGCAGCGACCTAACCAATCTGATTCCGTACCTAACGCTTTCGTATAGCCTTGGCGAGGCCAGCAGCCTAAAGCTTAACTATACCCAGCGCCTGCAACGTCCCGGTATATGGTACCTAAATCCATATGTTGACGATTCCGATCCAAAAATGATCTCGTACGGTAATCCAGAGCTCGAAACCGAAAAGGTACACTCCTTCGACTTAGGGTACAGCCTTTTCACCAGCAAGGTAAACCTAGAGCTGAGCGCGTACAGCCAGCTAAACGATAATGCCATACAGAGGGTTATGTTCGCCGATAAGAACAACCCCAACATCTTTGTGAGCACCTACGAGAATAGCGGCGTAAACAACACCTACGGTTTCAGCCTATTTGGCTCCTACAGGCCTACTCCAAAGCTATCCCTCAACCTCGAAGGCGATGCATCGTACTCGCTGATGGAGCGAAACGTTATGAACGACATTAAGATTAAGAACGAAGGCTGGAACTACAACGGTTCGGGTTCTATTCGCTGGACCTGTATCGATGGCCTTACCCTTTCGGGATACATCGGCGGCTACTCCGGATGGCTGCAGCTGCAGGGTAAGAGTGGTGGATTTATCTACAACGGAATCAGCGTTCGTAAGGATCTGCTCAAGAAAAAGCTGAACATCAGCGTATCGGTAAACAGCCCATTCCAAAAGTACCGTACCTGGGAATCCGACATGAGCGATGCCTCCTTCCGTTCGCACTCCGAGCGTAAGATGCTCTACCGCACCTTCAGCTTCGGCATCAGCTACCGCTTCGGCAAGATGGGCGCCATGGTTAAGAAGGCCAAGCGCAGCATCAGCAACGACGACGTAAAGAGCGGCGGCGATAATGGCGGAAACAGCGGTGGTGGAGGAAAGTAATTTCTCTATGGCACCCAACTGGTAGGGTGCTTTGTGCGAAAGCCGGATTTCTTAGCAATAGAAATCCGGCTTTCGCTTTTTTACGCTTTCGGTTTGTATTCTCGGCGCATAAAATTGCTGCTTTTAGGCCGAAGGGATTATTGCTGTATGCGTAAAAATGTATTGGGAAGGAATAAATTACGGCTTATATACTATTTTTTTAGTAGGTTTAGCTTATGTTAGCGATGAGAGGTCTACAACAAGGGCAATTTGTTCTACTTTTATGACGTTTACTTATTAGCAGTAAACAAAAAATATTAACTAAAAGCTCTAATCTAATAGTAGTCCTAACTTTCGTTTCTGCCTTAATTAAGGTAAATCATCTATAAACAATAAGTGCGTTTGGGTTATCGTTAGCAAGCGAAAACCATTAATGAATGGAAGTAGCACCGAGGTGCGGTTTTTCATTTACGGCCACTTCTTTGTCCTTAGGGGTGGTTCTAACTACGAGCAGTTTGAGGGTAAGTTCTTTGCGATTCGAGCTTTAAACGAGCATTAAACACAAATCCTAAATAGTTAACTATGTATCGATTTCTTATTTTCTTTCTTTTAGTAGTAGGAGGGTTGCCTCTGGCTAGCTTTGGAGACTCCAATGCTACCCTCATATCGGGTAAAGTGGTTGATTCTCTATCTAAAAAAGGGGTTCCCTTTGTAACCGTTACGGTGCAGGATGCCCAAAAAAAAGTCTTGAAGCGCTTAGCCTCCGATGGCTCGGGTAAGTTTGACTTTACGTTGAAGGATAATGTTAAAGGCGAAGTAATAATTACCGCTATTGGCTATAATCCCGCAAAGGTAAAATTCAGCGTTGGGAGTAAGCCAAAGGAAAATCTGGGAACGATTGTAATGAGCGAATCAACCTCTAAAATCGATCAGGTTGTGGTTCAGGCTCAGAAGCAGCTGGTAAAGGTTGAGGTGGATAAGCTTTCCTACAACACCGAGGCCGATCCCGAATCGCAAACCTCCAATGCGTTGGACATGCTCCGTAAGGTGCCCCTGCTAACGGTTGACGGGGAGGATAATATTACGCTAAAAGGCTCTTCGAGCTTTAAGATCCTCGTAAACGGAAAGGAGTCGACGCTGATGTCGAGCAACCCTAAGGATGTGCTTAAGGGGATGCCCGCCAGCAGCATCAAGAACGTGGAGGTTATTACCAATCCATCTTCGAAGTATAGCGCCGAGGGTGTGGGGGGGATCATTAACATCGTTACGGCAAAAAAGACGTTGGAGGGCGTAATGGGCAGCGTAAACCTTCGTGCGGATAGCTTTGGCGGATTCGGCGGCGGATTCTACACAACGGCCAAGATTGGCAAGCTCTCCTTCTCGTTAAACTATGGCCCAAACTACAACAAGCAAAAAGAATCGACAGGGTACAGCCTTACCGAAAACTACCTTAGCGCAACCGATCGAAGAACGGAAACCTCATCGCTATCCGATGGCGATGGATTCTCCAACTTTGCTTCGGGCGATATGAGCTACGAAATAGACTCCTTAAACCTGCTTAGCCTTTCGTTCTGGGGGTACGGTGGTTCTTGGAACAACAAATCGGAGATCCTAACCTCTGTTTACAACGATCAGGGGGTGCTATCTCAGCAGTTCAGCCAGGCTAACAAAAACAAGAGCACCAGCGGCTCCATCTCCGGTAATCTGGACTACCAGCGCTCCTTTAAGAAGCCCGATAAGCTGTTTACCGTATCGTATAAGCTCGACTATATTCCTCGCGAAACGGAGTACGAGTACACGGTTGATGGTATCCTTAACTACGCCGATAAGCGCAATACTTCGAAGAACCATGCGGGCTCTTACGAGAACACCTTTCAGGTGGACTTCGTTAATCCGATTACCCCAAAGCATCAGTACGAGCTCGGTACAAAGTATATCATACGAACCAACCCCAGCGAAACCAACTACTACAACTTTAGCAACGGCAGCTGGGTAGAAGATGCTAGTAGGTATGGCGACCTTACCTACACCCAAAACATTGTTGCCGCCTACATGGGGTATCTGTTTAAGATGAACAAGGTGTCGCTAAAGACGGGCTTTAGGCTCGAAGGCGCGTATACCGATGCCGACTCGAAGCAGGGCGGCACGGCCACCAGCTTTAGCAACAACGTTACGGACGTTGTTCCCTACTTTACCCTATCGTATAAGCTAAAGGAATCGAGCAGCGTAAAGCTTAACTACACCCAGCGTCTACAGCGACCTGGCATATGGTACCTCAATCCTTATATCGACGACTCCAAGCCTAAGTCTCTTTCGTACGGTAACCCTAAGCTCGATGCCGAAAAGGTGCACGCGTTCGATTTGGGCTACAGCTTCTTTAGCTCTAAGGTGAACGTCGACTTTGGCCTGTTTGCGCAGCTAAACGATAACGCCATCCAAAGCATCCTTACGGTACGTAGCGATGGCGTACAGGTGCGCACCTATGAGAATAGCGGCACCAACAACTCCTTCGGGGCAAACGTCTACGGTTCCTACCGCCCAAGCCCAAAGCTGTCGTTCAGCCTTAACGGACGGGCATCCTACTCGGTTATGGAACGGAATGGCGGCGTAAACGAAACGTTCCGAAAGGAGGGATGGGTGTACAACGGATCGGGCTCGTTCTACTGGACCGTTATCCCGGGTCTATCCTTCTCGGGATACGTGGGCGGCTACTCCGGATGGCTGCAGCTGCAAGGCAAATCGAAGGGCTTCTGGTATAACTCGTTTAGCCTGCGCAAGGAATTCCTCAGCAAGAAGCTAAACCTGAGCGTTTCGGTTAGCAGCCCATTCCAGAATTATAGGACCTCGACAAGCAACATGAGCGACAAGACCTTTAGCTCGCACAGCGAGTACCGTTACCAAAATCGCACCGTTAGCTTCGGCATCAGCTACCGCTTCGGTAAGATGGGCGCCATGGTTAAGAAGGCCAAGCGCAGCATCAGCAACGACGACGTAAAAAGCGGCGGTGGAAGTGGCGGAAATGGAGGGGGCGGAAACTAACCCTTGATATGCTAAAAAAGGTCGATTGTTTCAATCGACCTTTTTGTTTTTTTATTGCCCAGCTACTAGGTTATTTCGCAAAAACCGCACCTAAACCGCACTCAGCAATTGGCCTACGTTAGCCGGCATATAGCCGAAATTAAGCTGAACAACGATGACAGAAGAATCTTTCTGTCTCAACCAAACCCAAATCAACAGGCTCAACACATCGCTAAAGAATAGCTACATGTAAAGCGCATAGATGCTGAGAAATATCTTACTGTTAAAGAACGTGCTTACTTTTGGTGCAATAGTACGTCTTTTTTTAATTTTTGCAAAAACAAAGGGACGCTTTTTTCGAGAAATTTCAGGCTTACCCCGAATTCGTTTCCCGCAGCGCTCTTTGGTTTGCACAATCGCTCGGTTATCATACACAATCGGCTGGAGGTTTAGCACAATCGCTCGGTTGCCGTGTACAATCGGTTGGAGGTTTAGCACAATCGCTCGGTTGCCGTACACAATCGGTTGGAGGTTTAGCACAATTGCTTGGTTGCCGTGCACAATCGGCTGGTGGTTTTACACAATCGCTCGGTTGCTGTGCACAATCGGCTGGTGGTTTTACACAATCGCTCGGTTGCTGTGCACAATCGGTTGGTGGTTTAGCACATTCGCTCGGTTGCTGTGCACAATCGGTTGGAGGTTTTGCACATTCGTTCCTGCGGTTTACACATTACCTCCTGTGGATTACACATTTGCTCCTGCGCTCAGCAAAATGGGTGCTGCCCTTTACGCAACGAGCGCACAACGGGTACCGTTCTACCTGTTGCTCCTCGCCTCATTGCCGTCAGGACTTTTTATAGAAGAACAAAACCAGAGCGTTAAATTGATGGATACTGAATAGGCGGCATGGATTGGTGAAAAGAGCCGAAAGGTTATTCCGTAAGCCCCATGGCGAAGCCATACCAGACAGGCACGAATTCTGTTTGAGCGAGCGGAGCTTCCACAACGCCAACTAGGGCAATACCGATGAAAGGACAAGAAGCAACATTTGAAATCGTAACATTCCACCGCGACCGAGCGAGTTAATTCGTGCAGGATTTTTCTTTGTTTCGTTTCTTTTGATCCTTCAAAAGAAATGAAAATTGGAGTTTGCAGGCCTCTTGTTAATTAGTCCTGAGGGTAATGCTCCTCGCCTTAGCCTCCATAAAGAACCTTCGGTCGGCCTCGCCCATCTTTTCGATGCTGTAGCGCAGCATGGTGCGGGGCATAACGTGCGCATGCTGCGCTAGGAACCGCCTAAGAACGGTCTCGTCGCGCTTCCCGATCTCGCGCAGGCACCATCCCGAGGCCTTGTGGATCAGGTCGTGCTGGTGGTCGAGGAATCCCTCGCAAAGAGCCAGCGTATCCTCGAATCGTCCCTTTCGGATAAAGGTTAGCGTCGACACTATGGCGATGCGCTGCTCCCACAGGTTCTCCGACTTTGCCAGGGTAAAGAGCAGGTCGGCAGGCTTATCCAGCAGGTACTCGCCAACGATGTACTCGCAGCTCAGGTCTACCAGGTCCCAGCTGTTTACGTACTGGGTATTCCTAAGGAAGAGGTCAACGATCTTCTTTCGGGCAGCCTCGTCCTTCAGCTTCTTGTACTGGGCCACCCATACCAGCAGCCCGGCCAGCCGCACCTCGTGGTATTCCGAGCGCAGGAGGTGTTCAACCTCTTCGGATGCTATCTTATGGATGTATGGCTTAATGGTTGATCGTACAACGGGCACCTTAATGCCCAAAAACTTATCCCCATGGCCGTACTGCCCTTCGCCCGTTTTAAAGAAGTACGCCACCACCTTTTGGGTTGATGAATCCTGAAGATTTACTAGCTCGTTAACCAGAAGCTCGTGTGCCGCTATTCTATCGCTCATCGCTTGTTCTATTGATCGGGTAAAGATAATCTTTTACGAGCTGCCAGTTTTGCCGAATTTGGGTGTCTATATTAATTGGCGCTTTGGCGATAGTTGCATATTTTTGGCGCCTTACGATCATAAGTATTTAACCTAATAAAAAACGAAATGCAGAGAGGGAGAATCGCCCTTGGGCTGGCTGCTTTACTATGCGTAAGCATTCCATCTTTGGCTCAAAAGAAGGAGATTACCATTTCCGACTTGATGGAGAAGGGGACTTTTAGAGCAAAATCGGTCTCGGGCATCAATTCGATGAACGATGGCGTAAACTATACCGCCTTTAGCGGAGGCGATATCGTTGTGTACAGCTACCAAACCGGCAAGGCGGTGGATACCATTCTTACCGTTAAGCAGCTTCAGCAGTTTGGGTTGAAATCGGTTTCCGGCTACGAGTTTAGCGCCGACGAAAAGCAGCTGCTTCTGCTTACCGGCAGCGAACCCGTTTACCGCCGATCGTTTACTGCCAGCTACTACATCTTCAATAGAGCAACCAAGGCTATAAAGCCGCTTTCTTCGAATGGCAAGCAGAGCTACGCCACCTTCTCGCCCGACGGCTCTAAGGTTGCCTTTACCCGCGATAATAACGTTTACTATACCAATCTGGCTACCGGTAAGGAGGTTCAGGTAACCACCGATGGCAAGTTCAACCACATCATCAACGGCTCTACCGACTGGGTGTACGAGGAGGAGTTTGGCTTTGCCAAAGGCTTCGAATGGTCGCCCGATGGCAAAGCGATAGCCTTCTACCGCTTCGACGAGTCGCGCGTAAAGCTTTTCAACATGAATAAGTTTGAGGGTAAACTCTACCCTGCAAACTATACCTACAAGTACCCTAAAGCAGGCGAGCAGAACTCTGTGGTTTCCATCTACTGCTACGATTTGGCTTCTGCTAAATCAACCAAAATGAACGTGGGAGATGAGGATAACCAGTACATAGCCCGCATTAAGTGGACCAAGACCCCCGCTAAGCTGGCTATGGTGCGCCTTAACCGCCTCCAAAACCACCTCGACATCCTTGTTGGCAACGCTGCCGATGGTACAACCACCACGCTTTACACCGAGAAAAACGACCGATACATCACCGAGGTAACCGACAGCTACCTCACCTTCCTCGATAACGGCACCCAGTTCATCATCAATAGCGAGAAGGATGGCTACAACCACCTATACCTTTTTGATATGAATGGTAAGCAGGTAAAGCAGATCACCAAAGGCAGCTGGGATGTAACCAGCTTCTTGGGCATCGATCAAAAGAACGGACTGGTATACTACCTTGCCGCCGCAAAATCGCCCATGCAGCGCGAGCTCTACGTGGCTAACCTCAAGAGCGGCGAGAGCAAAATGCTATCGACCAATGTTGGGACCAATAAGGCCGTATTCAGTACAGGGTTTAAGTACTACATCAACTTCTTCAACAGCACAACATCTCCAATGCTGATCACGCTGCATCAGGCAAACGGAAAGCAGATTCGCACCTTGGAGGATAACGCCGCGTTAGCCCAAAAGGTAACAGAGTATAACATCACCCCAAAGGAGTTTTTTACGTTTGTAACGCCTGAGGGTGTTACCCTAAACGGCTGGATGATTAAGCCCGTTGGGTTCGATTCTTCCAAAAAGTACCCTGTGCTTATGACTCAGTATAGTGGTCCCGGTTCTCAGGAGGTGCTCGATAGCTGGGAACTGGGCTGGGAGAACGTCCTTGCACAAAAGGGTTACCTTGTGGTTTGTGTAGATGGGCGCGGTACCGGTGCACGTGGCGAAGCTTTCAAGAAGCAAACCTACGGTCAGCTGGGTAAGCTCGAGGTACTCGATCAGATTAGCGCCGCTAAGTATGTAGGTTCTCTTCCTTACGTTGATAAGGGTAGAATTGGTATTTGGGGTTGGAGCTATGGCGGGTTTATGTCGCTCAATGCCATCATGCAGGGTGCAGATGTCTTCAAAATGGCCATTGCTGTTGCACCCGTAACCAACTGGCGCTTCTACGATAGCGTCTACACCGAGCGCTACAATGGCCTTCCCAACGACAACCCCGGCGGCTACGACGATAACTCTCCGATTAATCATGTTGATAAGCTAAAGGGAAAGGTGCTTATTGTTCATGGCACTGCCGACGATAACGTGCACATCCAAAACTCCTACGAATTGGTTTCGAAGCTTGTTCAGGCCAACAAGCAGTACGATATGATGGTTTACCCCGATAAGAACCACAGCATTTACGGTGGAAAAACAAGATTGCAGCTGTATTCTAAATTCTTGAATTACGTAGAAGCGAACCTTTAGCTTGCAAGACTGTAAAAGTCAATAGATATAAAGGGAGAAGGAGTACAGAGCCTTCTCCCTTTACTTTTTTTAGTCAAGAAAGTGTAGATATTTTTTAAGCAAAATCCTTGCAGATCCCCGAAAAATCTATACTTTTGCAGCGTCAATCTTTGAAACGCTGACACAATCAATGCCCGGATGGCGGAATTGGTAGACGCGCTAGTTTCAGGGACTAGTGTTAGCAATAGCGTGCAGGTTCGAGTCCTGTTCCGGGTACGCAAAACAGTTGATTGAAGTAATTGCCCAGGTGGTGGAATTGGTAGACACGCTACTTTGAGGGGGTAGTGGCCGTTAGGCCGTGTGAGTTCGAGTCTCGTCCTGGGCACCAAATAAAAAGGATAACAATTAAGCGTTGTTATCCTTTTTTATTTTACCTCCTTCTTTAAATTTTCCGAATAATTTTGTTCCGATTTTCAGCACTAATGCTGTTTTTTTTGATTCCGCATTTATCTTCTTAGTAATTCACAAAAAGGATGTAAAATCTTAGAGTTTATTACTAGTTGGGAAAAGCTATTCCTACGAAATTTCATTAGATTTGGGATAAAATAACCATTAGAAATTATTTCGAATGAAAAAGAAAAAACTTCTGATTATTCTTGGCTCAACTTTAGGTGTGCTGCTGTTAGCCGTGCTAATTCTGCCATACCTTTTTAAGCCAACAATAAAGCAAGCAGCTGATAAGTTCATTGCAGAGAATATCAATGCAGATGTGAAGTTTCCTCAGGATGGACTGAGTATTGGGATGCTTCGTCATTTCCCCAACTTTACGCTTGCGCTCGAGGATTTGAGCGTGGTGGGGCGTGATGAGTTTAAGGGTGATACGCTTGTCAACCTTAAGAAGTTTGAGGTTACGGTTAACATATTTGCGCTTATCAGTTCGGGGCGTATAGAGGTTAATAAGATTATCCTCGACAAGCCAAAGCTTAACGTGATTGTGCTGCCCAACGGTAAAGCCAACTACGACATTTACAAGGCACAGCCCGATACCACAAAAGGAGTGGATACCACAAAGGCTGAGCCTGTCAAGTTTCGCCTAAAGGAGCTTGCGCTAAAGAATGCAGACATCATCTACAGCGATCAGAAGTCGAAGATGTTTGCCAGCGTGAAGAACCTGAACATTACCGGTAGCGGCGACTTGGCCGAGAACGTATTCGACCTATCGACTAAGCTTACCGCCGATAAGGCTACCGTTGCCATGAACGGCACGGAGTACCTATCCAACAAGTCGCTCGACCTGAACTTTGTGGTGAACATGGACATGAACAACAACAAGTACACCTTTAAGGACAACTCCATTAAGGTAAACGACTTTAACTTCGGCTTCGACGGCTGGGTGCAGCTGGCGCAGCAGAATGCCATAAAGATGGATGTAACCTTTATGGCGCTCGACAACTCGTTTAAGGGGCTGCTATCGCTGGTTCCTGGCGTGTATACCGAGAGCTTCGGCGATATTAAGGCTGATGGTGAGTTCGACTTCAGCGGGTATGCCAAGGGTACAATGAAGGATAGCCTCCTTCCTGCTTTTGGCGTGAAGCTGGTTACCAAAAATGCCTCGTTTAAGTATCCAAAGGTACCTGAGGCGATTAAGGATATCAACATCGACCTGAACGTGGACAATAAGGATGGGCTTATTCCAAGCACCGCCATCAACCTAAATAAGTTTAGCTTTAAGATTGGTAACAACCCATTCGATGGCTACCTAAAGGTTGCCAACCTAAAGAACTTCCCTGTAGATGCTAAGGTGAACGCTCGCCTTAATCTTGGAGAGCTAACCTCGGCATTCCCAATCGAAGGGATGACCATTAAGGGTATCTTCGATTTGGCGCTTAACGCAAAGGGCGTTTACGACGATAAGACGGGCGCATTCCCAATACTTGCCGCTACGGCTAAGCTGACGAATGGTTTCGTTCAGAATAAGCTACTGCCTACGCCGCTGCAAAACCTCAACTTTGTCATGACGGCTTCCAACACTACCGGAAAGGCTGAGAATACCGTGGTTCAAATTGGCAACTTCAACATGCTGCTTGCCGGAGAGAGCTTAACGGCAACAGGTAGCGTGCAAAACATCAAGGATCTTGCCTGGAACGTAAAGGTTGCCGGTGGCGTGGATCTGGAAAAGATCGCCAAGATTTTCAACCTAAAGGATATGACGCTTAAGGGAAAGGTTAAGGCCAATTTGGCAACTTCCGGAAAGCTGTCGGACGTTACGGCTAAGCGCTACGCCAACGTTAAGGCTTCGGGAAATATGAATGTGGCTAACTTCTCCTACTCGAGTCCCGACTTCAAGCAGGGGGTAACCATCAGCACCGCTGCGGTGGTGTTTAACCCTGCATCGATCAACCTTACCAAGTTTGAGTCGAAGGTGGGCAGCAGCCAAATCTCGGCCACCGGAAGCGTAACCAACTACATGGGATTCCTCTTTAAGCCCGATGGCGTTCTTGGGGGTAACCTCAACGTCAACATCCCAACCTTTAACGCCAACGAGTGGATGACCCCTGCCGATAAGGAGGCCGTTGCCAAGCAGCAGGCTTCGCAGCCAAGCAAGAAAGACTCCAGCGTGGCCGTTTCGATGATCCCTAAGAACATCGACTTCGACCTTAAGGCGCACATCGGCAAGTTTACCTACGACAACATCGTTGCCGACAACGTAAACGCGCTGGTAAGCATATCGAAGGGCATCATGACCATCAAGGATGCCAACATGGGCATTATTGGCGGTTTGGTGAACGTTAAGGGTACCTTCGACTCCGACGTGAAGAAGCCGAAGTTTGACCTCGACCTTGGCATCAAATCGGTATCAATACCAAAGGCTTTCGAAACTTTCGAAACCATCCAAAAGTACGCGCCCATTTCGCAGTACGTGGTGGGTAATATGGACCTCAACTACAACCTGAAGGGCGATTTAACCAAGGATATGACCCCTAATGTGGCCTCGCTGAATGGAGGCGGATTGGTGAAGATCCTCAGCGGAACGCTTAAGGATACCAAGTTAACCTCGCTGGTGGCCCAGTTCTCTAAGCCAGCAACGGCTAGCGCAATGACCGAGATAAAGGAGCTAGCCCTATCGACGACCCTCGAGGATGGCAAGCTGTCGGTGAAGCCATTCGATATCTCAATGCACGGTCGCAAGACCACCGTAAGCGGCTACACCTCGTTAGATGGTAAGATTAACTACAACCTGCTGATGGATGTACCGGCCAATGCCGTTACCACATCGCTGAACAGCGCCATGAGCCGCTACCTAGGCAAGAATGCTGCCTCTGGTGACATGAAGGTAACCCTTGGCGTGACTGGCACCTACAGCAAACCTTCGGTGAAGCTGGTTAATGTGGCCAGCGCCAGTGGTAAGACCGTACAGTCGGAGGTAAAAGAGGCTGTTCAGGATAAGGTGAAGCAGGAAGCCACCAAGGAGGCTTCTAAGCTGCTCGACAAGGTTATTGGCGGATCGAAAAGCGATACAGCCAAAAAGAAGGCAGAAGACCAGCTGAAGGATGCGGCCAAGAAGAAGCTCAACGACCTCTTCAAGCGCCGGTAATTCTGGATAACAAGTCATGCAGGAGGCGCCCCGTTGGGGTGCCTCCTTTTTTTTTCGGAAGCATTGCCTCCACGAATGGTCACCCCTCCGGGATTTCCGGCAAGGCTAAAGCATCGATGCATGACCCCTCCGGGATTTCCGGCAAGGCTAAAGCATCGATGCATGACCCCTCCGGGATTTCCGGCAAGGCTAATGCATCGGTGCATGACCCCTCCGGGATTTCCGGCAAGGCTAAAGCATCGATGCATGACCCCTTCGGGATTTCCGGCAAGGCTAATGCATCGGTGCATGACCCCTTCGGGATTTCCGGCAAGGCTAATGCATCGATGCATGACCCTTCCAGGATTTCTGGGAAGGCTAATGCATCGGTGCATTGTAGAAAGACCTGACAAATTTTTAAAATTTGTCAGGTCTAGTCCATATAAAGCTTGTATGAAATTTCCTACTCGGCCGAGGTGGCTACGCGGCTGGCCTTAATCACCCCCTTAATGCGGTGCAGGCGGTGGATGATCATGTCGAGCTGCTTGATGTTGCCCACGAACACCTTAATCTTTCCCTCGAAAACGCCCCCCTTGGTGTCGAACGAGGCCGAGCGCAGCGTCACCTTCAGCTCCTTGGTGAGCACCTCCGAGATGCGGTTGAAGAGCCCGATCTGATCCTCGCCGATGATGCGGATGGTGGTTTGGAACGAGCTCGACTCGCGCGTCT
This sequence comes from Acetobacteroides hydrogenigenes, assembly GCF_004340205.1. NCBI lineage: Bacteria > Pseudomonadati > Bacteroidota > Bacteroidia > Bacteroidales > Rikenellaceae > Acetobacteroides > Acetobacteroides hydrogenigenes. The sequence goes on along the minus strand of NZ_SLWB01000017.1, from coordinate 60,402 downwards.
GCTGCCACTTGGCCTTCACAATGCGGTAGGAGTAGCGCTCGATCATGCTCTTGGCGTTCGGACAGCTGGTGCGGTGTATCTTGATGCCGTGGCTGATGGTCACAAAGCCAAAGATGTCGTCGCCAAAGATGGGGTTGCAGCAGGTGGCCAGCTTGTAGTCCACGTTGGCCAGGTGCTCGTCGATAACCAGAAAGTCGCCGCTCTCCTGCTCCTTGGGCTGGGCGTAGGCCACCTCGGGCGCACTGCTTTTCTCCTCAACAAGGTCTGCTGTTTCGATATAGGTCTTGATATCGGCGATGTCGATCTTCTCGTTGGCCAGCATGGCGTAGAACTCGGTAATAGACCTAATCTTATTCTTTTTGATGAACTGCGAGGCCATCTCGTCGGTAAGCTCCAGCTTCCAGTTCTTGAGCCTGCGCAGCAGGAGCTCCTTGCCGATGTTGGCCACCTTGAGCTCCTCCTCCTTAAGGCTCTGCTTGATCTTGCTGCGCGCCTTAGAGGTGATGGCGAACGAGAGCCAGTCCTTGGTGGGCTTTTGGTTTTTGGAGGTGATGATCTCCACCTGATCGCCATTCTTAAGCGCATCCTTAATGGAGGCTAGGCGGTTGTTTACCTTGGCGCCCACGCACGACACGCCCAGTTTGGAGTGCACCTCGAAGGCAAAGTCGAGTACCGTTGCTCCAGAAGGGAGCTTCTTGAGGTCGCCGTTGGGGGTAAACACGAAGATCTCCTTCTGGTAGCTGTCCAGCTGCTTGAGGCTTTCTGCCATTTCGTTGGAGTCCTCGGCCTGCTCCAGCAGGTTGCGCAGGTCGGTCAGCCAGTCGTCGATGCCCTGCTGCTGCCGAATGCCCTTGTACTTCCAGTGCGCGGCGATCCCCATCTCGGCGATCTCGTCCATGCGGCGGGTGCGGATCTGCACCTCCACCCACTTTCCCTCGGGCCCGATGACGGTGGCGTGCAGGCTCTCGTAGCCGTTCGACTTGGGCACCGATATCCAGTCCCTCATGCGCTCGGGGTTGGGGATGTACTTCTCGGTAACGATGGAGTAGGTTCTCCAGCACTCGGCCTTTTCCAGAGGCAACTCGCTTTCGAGGATGATGCGGATGGCGAACAAATCGAACACCTCCTCGAAGGGGATCTTCTGCTTCTTCATCTTTTTCCAGATGGAGAAGATCGACTTGGTACGGCTCTTAATCTCGTACCGCTGCCCGTACTGGTCGAGCCCCGCCACGATGGGCTTAATGAACTTCTCGATGTAGGTATTACGCTCCTTGGCGGTCTCTTCGAGCTTCGTTACAATATGGATGTAGTCGGCCGGTTCGGTGTACTTCAGCGAGAGGTCCTCGAGCTCTGTTTTCACCGAGTAAAGCCCTAGGCGGTGCGCCAGTGGCGCGTATAGGGTAAGCGTCTCGTTGGCCTTTTTAACCTGCTTGCTGTCGGCAAAGAAGTAGAGATGGCGCATTACGTCAAGCCTGTCGGCCAGCTTTATCAGGATAACGCGCGGATCGGCCGAGTAGGAGATCACCAGCTGACGGTAGTTCTCCACCTCGCTAGAGCTGGTTTTTGGATCTATCTTCGATATTTTGTTCAGCCCCGTAACGATGGTGGCAACCTCCTGGTTGTACTCCTTGGCAAAATCGTCGTCGCCAAAGCCGTTAATTCGCGAGGTTTCGTGGAGCAGGACCGATATTGCAGCCGTACCCTTAAGGCCGATTTCATCGACAACAATTTGGGCAACGGCTAGAGCATGGAAAATAAATGGATCGCCATTTTCACGGCGCTTTTCCTTATGGGCATTTGCCGCAACGCGAAAGGCCTTCTTTAAAAGAAGAAGTTCCTCCTGCGAGCTGCTCTGCTTGCACGATTTGTATAAGCTTCTAAAACGGCTGAGTAGCTCCCTTTTCTCCTCTTTTTCTAAATCCAGTTCTTCCATGCTTATCATTTTTCGTAAAAATATTAATTATCGAAGGAAATAAATTATCTTAACCATCGGTTTAGTGTTGTTTTTTATCAAAAATCAAACAAGTACTTTTGCTTAAAATAGATTTTAATGACCACCGAAAATACCGCCTCCAAAGCTCAGAAATTAAGAAGCCTTTTAGAACAAGCCAACTACGAGTACTACGTGCTCAACAATCCTTCGATAAGCGACTACGAGTACGACATGCACATGAAGGAGCTGCAGGAGCTGGAAAGACAGCACCCCGAGCTGCAAGATCCCAATTCGCCAACCCAGCGCGTAGGCAACGACATCAACCAAGCCTTCGAGCAGGTGGAACACCGCTACCCAATGCTTTCGCTCTCCAACGCCTACTCCTTCGAGGAACTTGCCGATTTCGACACCAAGGTTCGAAAGGTAGTGCCCAATGCCAAGTACTCCTGCGAGCTTAAGTTCGATGGAACGGCAATTGGAATAACCTACGTAGATGGCAACCTGGTGCGTGCCGTAACTCGTGGCGACGGCGTTAAGGGCGACGATGTTACCGCCAACGTAAAAACGATAAAGAGCGTACCGCTGAAGCTTCGTGGCGAGGGGTACCCCCAGGAGTTCGAGGTTAGAGGTGAGATTATTCTACCTCACGCCTCGTTCGATAGGATGAATAGCGAGCGCGAGGAGATCGGCGAGCAGCCCTTTGCCAACCCCCGCAACGCCGCAGCCGGCACGCTGAAGCTGCAAAACTCGTCGGTGGTAGCCAAGCGCGGCCTCGACTGCTTTCTCTACTTTCTCTTGGGCGAAGCGCTTCCTTCCGATAGCCACTACCAGAACATTCAGCAGCTGTGCAGCTGGGGCTTTAAGGTGTCGGAGCACATGCGTCTTTGCAGCAGCATGGCGGAGGTTGAGGATTTTATTCGCTACTGGGATAAGGAGCGCGAAAAATTACCATACGATACCGATGGCGCCGTAATTAAGGTTGATAGCCTTTCCGATCAGGAAGACTTAGGCTTTACGGCTAAGTCGCCCAAGTGGGCCATCGCCTACAAGTTTAAGGCCGAGCAAGCCTCCACCAAGCTGCTAAGCGTCGACTTTCAGGTGGGCAGAACTGGGGCTATTACGCCAGTTGCCAACCTAGAGCCCGTACAGCTGGCAGGAACAACGGTAAAGCGGGCATCGCTGCACAACGCCGACCAAATAGAACTGCTAGACTTAAGGGTAGGCGATTACGTTCTGGTAGAAAAGGGAGGCGAAATCATTCCAAAGGTTGTTGGGGTAGATTTGGATAAGCGGGCAGAAGGATTATCGCCTTTTAGGTATATAACCCATTGCCCCGAATGCGGAACCGAGCTGGTTCGCGAGGAGGGCGAAGCCAAGCACTTTTGCCCCAACGATGCCGGATGTCCGCCGCAGATCATTGGACGAATAGAGCACTACATCAGCCGCAAGGCTATGAACATAGAGGGGCTCGGCTCCGAAACCGTTGAGCTGTTTTACCGCACAGGTCTGGTTAGCGACATCTCCGATTTGTACACTTTAACCGTCGACAAGATTAAAGATCTTGAGCGTCTAGGTACGAAATCGGCCGAAAACATCGTTAAAAGTATTGAGTCCTCTAAGCAAGTAGGCTTCGAGAGGGTGCTCTACGCCATCGGCATCCGCTACATTGGCGAGGTAACGGCAAAGAAGCTGGCAGCCCACATGAAGAGCATTGATGCCATCATTGCCGCCTCGTACGACGAACTGGTGCAAGTCGAAGAGGTTGGCGCAAAAATTGCAGGGAGCATCAAGTATCACTTTAGCGAGCCAAAAAATCTGGAGCAGGTAAAACGACTTAGAGAATTTGGCGTGCAAATGGAGCAGAAGGAGGTTGAAAGGGCTTCGGATAAGTTAAAAGGTTTTACCTTTGTAATTAGCGGAACCTTCGATATCCCTCGTGATGATATCAAAAGGATGATAGAGGATAACGGAGGTAAGATGGTTAGCAGCATTTCTGGGAATCTCAGTTACCTAGTTGTCGGCGAAAATATGGGGCCTTCGAAGCTTGAAAAAGCGAATAAACTAGGTGTCAAAATGATTAATCTTGAAGAACTATATACGTTGATAAACAGATAGGTTTATGCTTACTGCAATAAAAAAGAGCTTTCAAAAACGGGCATTCGAGGCATTACGCTCCAGCGTAAGTTCGGCTCGTAAAAGATATTTTACACCCTTTGATCGGATAAAGAGCGTTGTTTTGCTCTATAGAGTTGGGGGAGAGGATAGCTTCTCTGATTTATACCCTTTTATTGATCGGTTAGAGGCTAAAGGTGCTAAGGTTGATACCATTTTGGTGGGAAAACAAAAGGATTTGCAGCTGGAGATTCCCAACAAGTATAGCGTTTACCCAGTTGGATATCAGGAGGTGAAATGGAATGGTACGCCCAAAAATGAGGAGGTTCTCAACCTTTTGCAAAACAATCACGATTATTTCATAGATTTGACCAGGTTAGAATCGAGCCTCAGCATTTACCTCGCAACTGCATCGTTGGCTAAATTCAAAATAGGAGGTGTAGGTATTGCCGGTTCGCCATTTGACTTAACCCTTGATGTCAGTGATGATGCTGATTTACGGTTTTTTGAAGAGCAGATGTTTGCCTATCTGCCTAAGATTGGATAGTTGTTTTAAGAATTAATGCATATGAATTTAAGAGGAGTTGGTGTGGCGCTAGTTACACCCTTTAACGAAGACGGAAGCGTAGACTTTGAGTCGTTAACTCGTTTGGTAGAGTATGTTTCTGCCAATGATGTTGATTACCTAGTTGTTCATGGAACAACAGGCGAAACCCCTACCTTGACAAAAGAGGAAAAACGGGCAATCGTCAAACATGTTTATGAGAGCAATAAGGCTAAACTTCCGATAGTTATTGGATGCGGCGGCAATAGCACCGCCGATGTCATCGCTCTTCTGAATGATGAAATGTACAAATACGCCGATGCAATCCTTTCTGTAACGCCATATTACAACAAGCCTAATCAGGCTGGGCTATACGAGCACTACAAGGCAATTGCCTTGGCCTCTAAGAAGCCTATTGTGCTATATAATGTACCAGGTCGTACAGGAGTGAACCTTACCGCTGAAACAATCATCCGCTTGGCTAATGATTTTGATAATATCATCGCAATAAAGGAAGCCGATACGGACATGAATAAGATGATTAAGGTTCTTAAGGGGAGACCCGAAGGATTCCTTGTACTTTCGGCTGATGATGCATACGTGATTCCTCAAATTTCGGTGGGTGCCGATGGCGTAATCTCGGTTGCCGCCAACGCCTATCCAAAGGATTTCTGCAATATGGTTCATTTGGCATTAAGCGGGAAATTTGATGTGGCTATTCCAACGGTTTACAAGCTTGCCGATCCAATTGATCAGCTTTTTGCAGAAGGAAATCCAACAGGTGTCAAAGCTGTGCTGGCAAAGTTGAGCATCTGCAAAAACGTACTACGTCTTCCGCTTGTACCTGCTTCCGAAAAGCTCTACGCTGAAATTTCGAAGTTTATTGAAGGCAATATGTAGCCTAATATAGCCCCACTATACGGTCAAAGCCCAAGAGATAAAATGCTCTTGGGCTTTTTTATGTTTGGAGGATGATCGAGTCCTGTGTATTTTAAAGGATACATAGAAGAGTTAAAAGATGCTTTTATCTTGCTTTGCTAAGTAAGCTACAATCTGTAAGCATTTTTTCAAGGCTTCTTTAATCGAAGGATTAGGATTTAAAAGTATTTAAAAACAATAGTAAGAAAACCTCTTTATAATACTTATAACTAGGTTTTATATTGGTAATCAGCCATACTTTTGCCGATTTTTATTATTGAAAATAATCTCTACTTTTAGCAAAACGAGATAATGAGAGACCAATATTCTGACATTTTTACCACCAATTTCCAAGTGAAGTAAAAATTCAGCTACGAATTGTAATATTGGTTCGTTTTATCTCCAAATAAGTCAACCTCCCCATGCAAGCTTAATGCTTGCTTCTTGACTTACATTAAAGCGTTATTGCAAGCATAAACCGCTTACGTGGTTAGTTGTCTGGTTCCGTTCAGGGGACAGGATGGGACTCTTATATGCATTAATTAATGCAACGTGATAGATTGTAACGTATGCAATAAAAAGATATGTAACTATATATGTCTATTTTAATGTAATAGTTGTATTCAAAAGTTACGTATTGTAAGTAAGAGTGTTTTTTGAAGAACTTAGTATGTTTTTTTGAGTAAAATAGAGTAAAGGAAGTACGCTTATGGAAAAGGATTATCCCCAGCAGCAAGGAATGTATGATCCTGCTTTTGAGAAAGACGCATGTGGAATAGGTGCAATTGCCAGCATTAAGGGCATTCGGTCGCATAAAATTGTTACCGATGCGCTTAGGGTGCTCACGAAACTTGATCACCGTGGTGGGGTGGGAGCAGACCCCAATGTTGGCGATGGTGCCGGCATCCTTATTCAGATCCCACATAAATTTTTCTCAAAGAAGATTCGTTTTTCGCTTGGCGAAGAGGGGCAATACGCCGTAGGAATGTTCTTTTTACCTCACGATGGAACAGAGAGAAAACGTGCAATGCTCATTTTTGAGAATATTGTAGATGCGCACAACCATAAGTTTGTAGGTTGGCGAGAGGTGCCATTTAATGCCTCAAGTTTAGGAGATGCTGCCCGCGATGCCATGCCCTACATTGCGCAGGCTTTTGTTGCGCGCAACGATGGCAGCACCGACAAGCAAGCGTTCGATACCGATTTGTTTGCCATTCGTAAGGAGTTCGAGAAACTTACTCCCGATTCGTACATCTGTTCGCTTTCGTGCCGAACCATAGTATACAAGGGGATGCTAACGTCTAAGCAGCTCGAGGAGTTCTACCCTGACCTAAACGATGAGGCTATGGAAAGCGCGCTGGCGCTGGTTCACTCGCGCTTTAGCACCAACACCTTTCCTTCGTGGAGGAGGGCGCATCCCAATCGCCTGATCATCCATAATGGCGAAATCAACACCATCAAGGGAAACCAAAATTGGATGACCGCCCGCGAGGGTAACTTTACCTCGAAGGTGTTTGGCGACAACCTTTCGAAGGTACTTCCCGTAATCAACCCCGATGGTTCGGACTCCTCCATGCTCGACAACTCCATCGAGTTTATGGTGATGAATGGGCGTACCCTTCCCGAGGCGGTGGTGATGCATATTCCCGAACCTTGGAGCAAGAATAAGGAGCTTAACCGAAGCGTTCGCGACTACTTCGAGTATAAATCGACCATGATGGAGCCCTGGGATGGTCCGGCAGCTATCGCCTTTACCGATGGCGAGCAGCTAGGAGCCGTGCTCGATAGAAACGGGCTTCGTCCGGCTCGCTACTATATCACCAAAGATGATTACTTACTGCTAGCATCGGAGGTTGGCGTGTTCGATGTGGCTCAGAAAAATATTAAAACCAAGGGACGCCTGAAACCGGGCAAGATGCTTTTGGTGGATACCGCTAAGGGCGAACTCATCAACGATAAGAAGTTAAAGGATACCTACTCGCGCCGCAAGCAGTACGCGAAGTGGATTGAGCGTAGCCTTGTTAAGCTGGAGCAGGCTATCGACGAAAGTGAGGAATCGGCAGTTGACTATAAGCGTTTCCTAAAGGGATTCGGCTATACCTACGAGGATGTTTACTCCATCATCCAGCCCATGGCAACAACTGGCGATGATCCCCTTTCGGCAATGGGGGTTGATACGCCGTTGGCGGTGCTCAGCAACAAGAGCAAGCTGCTGTACGACTACTTTAAGCAGATGTTCGCCCAGGTAACCAATCCGCCAATCGATGCCATTCGTGAGGAGATCGTAACCTCGGTAAGGGTTTACCTTGGTGCTGAGGGTAATATCTTGGAGGATTCGGAGAAGAACTGCACCCGCATAAAGCTGGCTAGCCCCATTATCAGCAACCTCGATTTGAAGAATATCGAGGGGCTTGATAACCGAGGCTTCCGAAGCGTTCGTTTGCCACTTTACTTCGATAAGTCGTTGGGCAAGGATGGTCTAGAGATTGCGCTAAAGGAACTCTGCAAGATGGCAGATAAGGCTATCGCTAAGAAGGCATCAATACTTATTCTTAGCGATAAGGATGTTGATGAGAACAAGGTGCAGATACCTGCGCTTTTGGCAACATCGGCGCTACATCATCACCTGATAAAGAAGGCAAAGAGAACGAAGGCAAGCATTGTTGTGGAGTCGGCAGAGCCACGCGAGGTACACCACTTTGCGCTGCTGCTGGGCTTTGGAGCAAATGCCATCAACCCATACTTTGTTTACGACATCATCAGAGACCTTGTAGATAGTAAAACCATTGCCAAGTCGTACAAGGATGCCGTTCACACCTACGATAAGGCTATCCTGAAGGGCGTTGTGAAGGTAATCTCCAAAATGGGGATTTCTACCATCCAGTCGTACTGTGGTGCGCAGATATTCGAGGCTCTTGGCTTATCGAGCAAACTGGTTGAGAAATACTTCCCCGGAACGCCAACGCGTATTGAGGGACTCGATATTGAGGATGTTGCCCGAGAAACCATCGAAAGGCATACTCGCGGCTTTGATAGCCGTATTACCGACTTCTCGCTAGATTCGGCAGGTAGCATTAAGTACCGAAGTTCGGAGGAGGAGCACCTGTACAATCCCATGTCGATATACAAGCTGCAGAACGCTTGCCGAACGGGCAGCTACAAGGAGTTTAAGGAGTATTCCGCCTTATTCCATAACGAAATGTCGGCAGTTACGCTTCGCAACCTGCTCGATTTTCGCTTTCAGGAGCCAATTCCTATTGAAGAGGTTGAGCCTGCCGAGAGCATCGTCAAGCGCTTTAAGACGGGGGCGATGTCGTACGGCTCAATTAGCAAGGAGGCGCACGAGTGCTTGGCTATTGCCATGAATCGACTAGGAGGAAAGTCGAATACAGGAGAAGGAGGCGAGGAACGCGAGCGCTTCACCCGCGATGCGAACGGCGATCTTCGAAGCTCGGCAATTAAGCAGATTGCTTCTGGTAGATTTGGCGTTACCTCGGAGTATCTGCTGAATGCAAAGGAGATTCAGATAAAGATGGCGCAGGGGGCTAAGCCTGGCGAGGGTGGTCAGCTGCCCGGAACGAAAGTTTACCCTTGGATTGCCAAGGCACGCCATGCAACCGTAGGAGTGGGGCTGATATCTCCACCACCTCACCATGACATCTACTCAATAGAGGACCTTGCCCAGCTAATCTACGACATGAAGAATGCCAACCAGCAAGCGCTTATCAACGTTAAGCTGGTGTCGGAAGCAGGCGTAGGAACGGTTGCTGCGGGTGTTGCCAAAGGTGGCGCCGATGTAATCCTTATAAGCGGTTACGATGGCGGTACGGGTGCATCACCAATGACCTCGATTCGCCATGGTGGTTTACCTTGGGAAATGGGGCTTGCCGAGGCGCATCAAACCCTTGTTCTAAACGGGCTTCGTCAGCGCGTAAAGATTGAAACCGATGGTAAGCTGATGACGGGTAAGGATGTGGTGATTGCTGCTCTTTTGGGTGCCGAGGAGTTTGGTTTTGCAACTGCACCACTAGCTGCCATTGGCTGTGTAATGATGCGCGTATGTAATCTCGATACCTGTCCGGTTGGTATTGCTACCCAAAACGAGGAGCTGCGCAAGCGTTTTACCGGTAAGCCAGAACATGTCGTAAATTTTATGATGTTTATCGCCCAGGAGATGCGCGAGTACATGGCGGAGCTTGGCTTCCGAACCATCGACGAGATGGTTGGACGTACCGATAAGCTTTGCCAGAAGCCTGTCGAAGGGTGGAAGATACAGAAGGTAAACCTAACGAGGGTGCTCTTCAAGAACTTCAAGATGCCAAACTCGAACTACCATTTCGAGCAGAAGTACGACCAGAAGCTGTACGAAACCATCGATGCAAAGGTGTTGCTCGATAAGGCTTCGAAGGCGCTGGAATCTGGCGAAAAGGTATCCATCGAGCTGGATGTCGATAACGTGAATAGAACCATCGGAACCATGCTTGGTAGCGAAATCACCAAGAGGTATCAGAATAAAGGACTTCCCGAAGATACCATTTGGATTAAGATGAAGGGCGCAGGCGGGCAAAGCATGGGCGCTTTTATCCCAAGCGGTATCACCCTCGAACTTTGGGGCGATGCCAACGACTACGTGGGCAAGGGGCTATCGGGCGGTAAGATTATCGTTCAGGAAGAGCAGTCCACTAGCCGCGAGGCATACGAGAATATCGTTATCGGAAACGTTGCCTTCTACGGCGCAACTAGCGGTAAGGCGTATATCAACGGGGCGGCAGGCGAGCGCTTCTGCGTTCGTAACTCGGGTATCGAGGCTGTTGTCGAAGGTGTTGGCGACCACGGTTGCGAGTACATGACAGGAGGTCGTGTGGTAATCCTTGGAACCATAGGTAGGAACTTTGCCGCAGGTATGTCGGGTGGTATTGCCTACATTCAGGATGAAACGGGCATGAACCGTAGCCGCATCAACACCGATATGGTGTACGTCGAGAAGCTCGATGGCGAGGATGAGGTGGTGCTAAAGCGAATGTTGGAAGATCACTATAAGCACACCCGTTCGGCAGTAACCAAAAAGGTGCTGGATCGCTTCGATCTGAAAAAAATACAGTTTGTAAAGGTGCTGCCTAAGGACTACAAGAAGATTATGACGCTGATTAAGCGATACGAGCAGGCAGGTCATAGCTACGATGAGGCAGAAAGGCTTGCCTTTGCTGATGTTACAACCGTAAAGAAATAGGGGGTTAAACGATGGGTAAACCTACAGGATTTTTAGAAATACCAAGGAGTGTTTCCTCTAAGAAGCACCCTTCTGCACGACTAAAAGATTACAAGGAGTATATAGTTCTTCTGCCCAAGAGCGAGCAGGGCAAGCAGGGTGCTCGCTGCATGGATTGCGGAATACCATTCTGCCAGTCGGGTGTTACCATTAACAACATGACTACAGGATGTCCGCTCCACAACCTAATTCCGGAGTGGAACGACCTTATCTTTAAGGGTAAGTGGGACGAGGCGGTAGTTCGCCTGCATAAAACCAACAACTTTCCGGAATTTACCGGGCGTGTTTGTCCCGCCCCCTGCGAGGCTGCCTGTACGGTAGCGCTTCATGGCGATGCCGTGTCGGTTAAGGAGAACGAGTGCTCGATTATCGAACGAGCCTTCGAGGACAACCTCGTTGTTGCCCATCCGCCAAAGGTACGAACGGGCAAAACCGTGGCGGTGGTAGGCTCTGGTCCTGCCGGATTGGCGGTTGCCGATCAGCTGAATAAGGCTGGGCATACGGTAACCGTGTACGAGCGTGCCGATAGGGTTGGCGGTTTGATGATGTACGGCATCCCCAACATGAAGCTCGACAAAAAGGTAATCGATCGCCGTGTTAGCCTTTTAGAAGAGGAGGGAATCACCTTTAAAACCAATGCCGAAGTTGGGGCAAATGTAGATGCAAAGGAGCTGCATAGCAGCTACGATGCGGTTGTGCTTGCCTGTGGGGCAACCAAGCCTCGCGACATTGTGGCAAAGGGGCGCGAGTTGAAGGGTGTCCACTTTGCGGTGGACTTCCTTAAGGCAACAACCAAGAGCCTGCTCGATTCGAACCTTAAAGATGAGCGCTACATCTCGGCAAAGGATAAGAACGTCATCATCATTGGAGGTGGCGATACCGGAACCGACTGCGTGGCAACCAGCCTTCGTCATGGATGCGCGGGCTTGATGCAGATCGAAATCATGGAGAAGCTGCCGCCGCTACGCGCCAACAATAACCCTTGGCCTCAATTCCCCAAGGTGCATAAAACCGATTACGGTCAGGTGGAGTTTGCCCAAAAGTATGGCGACGATCCCAGAACATTCGCTACGGTTGTTAAGGAGTTTGTGGGGAACGATAGAGGAGAGGTTACCCAGGTTAAGACGGTAAAGATAAAGTGGGCGGCAGGTCCTTCTGGCGGAATGCAGCCCGTTGAGGTTGCAGGCTCCGAGGAGGTGATTGATGCCGATTTGGTGCTGCTGGCAATGGGGTTTGTTGGACCCGAACAGGAGATCCTAAAGCAGCTGAACGTTGAAACCGATAGCCGAACCAACGTAAAAGCCGACTACGGCAAGTTCGCCACCAGCGCCGATAAGGTATTTGCCTGCGGCGATGTCCGTCGCGGACAAAGCTTGGTGGTGTGGGCAATCAACGAAGGGCGCGAGTGCGCCAAGGCGGTAGACGAATACCTGATGGGGTATACCATACTATAAGTATAAGCACAATGTCATGCTATGAGTTTTGCACAAGATAAATCAGTGTTGTCATTCCGGGCTTGTCCCGGAATCTAAATCGGAATCCAATAGATTCTGAAAAAGCCCTTCGGGCGAATCTTTAGATCCCGTGACAAGCACGGGATGACACTCCGAGGGAACGTTTTCCCGCAAGTTAAGCGCGTTGTCTTGAAAAGGAGGGGAATAAGCCTTGAGAAACCTATGCTTAAGGCATAAGAATCTTCTAGACTCAAATTGTTAGACCAAAAGGCTTACAAGGTTGTACTGTTTGGTGCTCCTTGTAAGCTTTTTGCGCTTTGGTATGTTCTAATGGTAGGAATTATCAAACGTTGATCGTATTAAAAACTTGAGTCATTATGGTAGATATTTCAGCAGATTACATGGGGCTGAAGCTTCGCTCGCCATTGGTTGCCAGCAGCAGTGGGCTAACAACGCATCTTAAGGACCTGAAAAAGTTCGAGGAAAGTGGGGTAGGAGCAATTATCCTAAAATCAATTTTTGAGGAGGAAATAATTCACTATGCCCAAGAGTCTCTTACCCGGATGTCGGTTTCTCCGTCCATCTATCCTGAAGCCTTGGATTACTTCGAACTTGAGTACGAGCAGATAAAGGATCCGCTTAGCGATTACCTGAATCTTATCAGTAGTGCAAAAAAAGAGCTGACGATACCCGTAATAGCTTCGATAAACTGTATTACCGCAGAGGGGTGGCTCAACTACGCCCAAAAGATAGAACAGGCAGGGGCCGATGCGCTTGAGCTAAACCTATTCATCCTTCCTTCCGACTTTACGCGCACCAGCCAGGAGAGCGAGGCCATCTACTTCGATATAGTTTCTAAGGTTTTAGAAAAGATTACAATTCCGGTATCCCTAAAAATTGGATACTACTCTGCTGCGCTTGGATTACTTATCCAAAAACTATCAGAAACAGGTGTAAAAGGTATTACGCTCTTTAACCGCATGTACGCTATAGATTTTACTACGGATACAATGGAGTTTACCACACCCAATGTGCTAAGCACTCCTTCGGATATTTCTACCTCGTTACGTTGGATTGCCATTATGGCAAACAGGGTAAAATGCGACTTGGCCGCATCAACCGGAGTACTTAATGGGGATGCAATGGTAAAGCAGCTACTGGCAGGCGCAAAGGTGGTAACTGCTGCATCGGCATTCTACCTACATGGGATACCTTATGCTCAGGACATGCTGAACGACCTTAAGAGATGGATGGTGGCGAACGATTACACATCGCTCGATGCGTTTAGGGGAAAAATGTCGAAGGACAGAACCTACAACCCGGCAGCATTCGAGCGCGTGCAGTTCATGAAGTACTTTAAGGATCGGTAAGGACCATTGAATCCTAGGTTGGGGAAATTTATGTTTTGTAATTGCCATTTACTCGAGTAGATGGATTTCCGCTGTCGGCGGAAGCCCGTTTGGTCGAGTAAATGGCATTCCGCAGTTGGCGGAAGCTCATTTGGTCGAGTAAATGACATTCCGCAGTTGGCGGAAGCATGTTTGACCGAGCAAATGGCGTTCCGCAGTTGGCGGAAGCTCATTTTGTCGAGTAAATGGCATTCCGCTGCTGGCGGAAGCCTATTTGGTCGAGTAAATGGCAATCCGCTGCCAGCGGAACGTAATTTGGTCGACCAAATGGCTCTTGTTTCCTGGGGTGATGTTCAATTACGCGTTCTAGGGAGGGAATCTCATCGGCTGTAAGCCACTCGCTTTTTTCTTCCGGCTAATTTTGCTACTTTTACCCGCACAACGGGGTAATGCATGAAAGAAGATAGCGAATTGTACTTCAGCGAAGACGACAACCTTCCAGAAATTGTAAAGCGTTACGAGGCAATGGTGAAAACCAACCGCATTGCCTACTTCGACGTATGCGATTACGAAAAAATGGTCGATCACTATATTCTTCAAAATCGATCGGAAGACGCCATTAACGTGCTTCGAATTGCCCGGAAGCAGCATCCAAATTCCTCAGAGCTCACCATCAAGAAGGCCGAAATAGAGCTATTCTCCGGTCGCTACAACGATGCCCTAGTTGATCTCACATCGGTAGAGGCTTTCGAAAGGAACAATCCCGACTTTTACCTTGTAAAAGGAAAAACCTTAATGGCTACGGGTAAGACCGACGAGGCTCTTGCCATGTTCGATCAGGTACTTCTGAAGAGTACCGATCAGAAGCTCGATATGCTTTTTGAGGTGGTGGCCATCCTTGAGGAGTACGACGAATTCGAGATAGCCTGCAAGTACCTGAAGATGGGGATCGAGCTAGATCCATCCAACACGCAAACTTATGGGGAACTCGGATTTATACAAGAGAAGCTGAATAGAACTGAGGAGGCAATTGAAGCATACGAGAAAATGCTCGATGGCGACCCATTCCTTCCCTTTGGCTGGTCGAACCTAGGAACGCTGTACGCCAAGTTGGGTAAAAACGACAAGGCCATAGAGGCATTCGACTACGCCATAGCGCTCGAGCCCGATGCTCCGCTATCGTACTTTAGCAAGGCCAATGCGCTTGCCAACATCGGACGATTCGAGGAGGCGCTTACCGTATTCTTCGAGTATGCAGATATGGAGGAGGATACTGCCATGGCCATGTGCTGCATAGGCGAGTGCTACGAGAAGCTTGGCGACTACGAAAATGCCCGAATCTACTACCAAAAATCGCTTGACAGCAACCCCGAAAATCCAGATGCGCTTTACGGTTTGGCTGTAGTTGAGCTGGAGTTCGATCGTGTAGACGAGAGCTACGAGCTGGCAACCAAGGCCATTGAGCTAGATCCCAATATTCCCGAGTATTGGTTTGGCCTAGGAAAGCTCAACATGCGCCTCAATAGGCTCGATGAAGCCAAGGCTGCTTTCGAAACGGCAATTGCGCTCGATCCTCTCGATTTTGAATCGTGGCTGTTACTTTCCGAAATTGTAGGCGACGAATCGTTGGAGCAGGGCGTAGAGATCATAAAAAACGGATTAAAGGTAAATGACGATACAGCAGCGCTGCACCAGCGCTTGGCCGCCTACTACTACCTTATGGGAAACGTCCAAGAGAGCTTGGTTGAGTTTGAAAAGGGGCTTACTCTGGATAGTGAAAGCGCCGAAGAGTTCTTCGAGTTCTGTGCCGATGCCGTAAACGATCCCCTTTACATCGAAATACTAGCGAAGTTTTTGCCCACAAAAGAGTAACCGTTAATGATAATGATGAAGAATTTCATCTTATGGGAATAAAAAGTCTAACAACCATTCATAACAATCATTTTACAATGAAAAAGCTATTACTTGCTGCAGCGCTTACCGTTGCTGGTTTGGGTGCTTTTGCACAAAATGTACAGCTTCACTACGATTTTACACGAAGCGATAAGAATTCTAGAACCGTACTTACTTCTACCGTAGAGATGTTTAAGCCCGACAAGTGGGGTAGCACCTTCTTCTTTGTGGATATGAACTATGGCGAAAGCGATGTTAAGGGTGTTAGCCTATCATACTGGGAAATTGCCCGTAGCCTGAAGTTCTGGGATGGCCCATTTGCTGCTCATGTCGAGTATAATGCAGGTCAAGGTATCTTTAACATGGGTAATACATACGGTGGATTTAACATCAACCCTGCTTGGCTGTTTGGTGTGGACTACTCTTGGAATAACGCCAACTTTACCAGAGGGCTTACTCTTCAGGCAATGTACAAGAGCATTAAGGATTACGACAAGGGATCGTTCCAGCTTACTGCTGTATGGTACATGCACATGCTAAACAACAAGCTTACCTTTAGCGGATTTGCCGATTGGTGGAAACAAGAAACTGCAGGTGGAGACTTCATCTTCCTCGCAGAACCACAGATTTGGTACAACGTTACCAAGAACTTCTCGGTAGGTGGTGAAATCGAGTTGAGCAAGAATTTTGTGTCGTCAGACTTCGAAGCTTATCCAACCGCTGCTATTAAGTGGAACTTCTAGAATAAGATAATGCTAACGATTGATAGGCTACCCAAAAGGTAGCCTATTTTCTTTCAATGTACCGAATGAAATAACCTTAGACAAAAAAAGTAATTCTGCAATAGCTTATACCGCTTGCAGAAAAGAAAAATGGGCGTACTTTTGTCCTCGGAGAGGTGGCAGAGTGGTCGATTGCGGCGGTCTTGAAAACCGTTGAGGGTCAAACCTCCGGGGGTTCGAATCCCTCCCTCTCCGCAGACCACAACATCAAAGCACAACAAAGCCCTGTAAATCGAATGGTTTACAGGCTTTTGTGTTTTTCCCCATTTCAATATTTCACCCCAATTCCCAAATAAAAAGCTACCAATTCGGTGAACGCGTTGTTGTGCTGCTTAATGCTAGTTAGCGTAAATTTGAAGTAATAGGTCAACCGTTTCTTTTGAGCAAATAATACGGTTATTACACTCGTAAAATTTAACTGTATTCCATATAAAACCTTTTTTCTGCGAGGTTGATGATTGGATCAACAGAATACTTAGCGTACTAAATACTATTATTGTGCAAAGATGGTTTTCTAAGTATATATTTGGCAAAAGGTTAATGTTATGCAAGCTCCAATTAATCCGTCCATATCGGTAGATATCGTAGTGTTTGGCTTCGATGGAACGAGGCTAAAGGTGCTCCTTATCGAGCGACAAAAACTGAACGAAAAAGCAACTACTGAGTATAAGCTTCCTGGTAGCATGATCTCAGAGAAGGAAGATCTTGATACCAGCGCGCATAATACGCTCCAGAACCTTACCGGTTTAAAAAATATATACCTCGAACAGCTTTACGTATTCTCAAATCCAAACAGAATCAGTAGTGACGAGGACAAGCAATGGATTGAGCATACCTATGGTATTTCTACAAACCGTATTGTAACCGTTTCCTACTTTTCGCTGGTAAAAATCAACTTAAGTATTCTCAAAACTACCATACAAGGTATGGCTTTTTGGTGCGATGTTCAGGAGCTAAAGCATGTATCATTCGACCATAAGGAGATAATACTAAAAGGGCTAGAACGACTGAAAAGCAGGATGCAAACTACTCCGGTTGCATTTGAACTACTTCCCAAAAAATTCACCATAAAGCAGCTGCAAAACCTCTACGAGGCAATTCTCGGTATTGATATTGACAACAGAAACTTTAGAAAGAAGATATTGAAGTATCCATATCTTATTCAGCTAAATGAGAGGGAGGCAAAGGTGAGTCATAAGCCTGCAATTTTTTACCAGTTTGATATCCACGCTTACCGTCAGGAGCAACGGAAGTTGAAGAAACTGAAAATATTTTAATTCAATGAAAACATTAGGAATAGACATAGGTAGCTCTTCCATAAAAGTAGCCGTTTTTGATGCCGCAAATGGCAGCTGTTTGGCTTCAACTCAAATGCCAACCGACGAGATGATCATAAACTCTCCTCAAAAGGGGTGGGCCGAACAAGATCCCAATACGTGGTGGAGCTACTTTGTTGATGCCGCAAAGCAGCTATCTGCGCTTGTTAATATGGAGGATATAAAGGCTATTGGAATAACCTACCAAATGCATGGACTTGTAGCGGTAGACGGCAATGGCAGTGTTGTTCGTCCTTCCATTATATGGTGCGATAGCAGAGCCGTATCGTTTGGAAATCGGGCTTTGGAAAAAATTGGCGTTGAGAAATGTCTTCAGCATCACTTAAACTCTCCAGGTAACTTTACTGCATCTAAAATTGCTTGGGTTAAAGAAAATGAACCGGAGCTGTTTAGCCGAATTCGTAAAATAATGCTACCTGGCGATTACATTGCATATAAACTTTCAGGGGATATTACTACAACCGCACAAGGATTATCCGAAGGGATACTCTGGGATTTTAAGGAAGAACGGGTATCCGAATTTATTCTTAATCACTACGGTTTAAATAAGGAAATACTGGCTCGTCAGGTTCCCTGCTTTGGCCATCAATTGGAACTGAACAGCGAAGCCGCTATAATCTTGGGCATGAAGGAAGGTACGCCTATCACCTATAGGTCTGGAGATCAACCTAACAATGCGTTCTCACTTAACGTACTTACCCCCGGCGAAATTGCTGCTACAGCAGGAACGTCTGGTGTAGTATACGGTGTAAGTAGCAGTATTGCCTACGACCCTCAATCGCGGGTAAATACTTTTATGCACGTTAACCATACTACAAAAGATCCACATTTGGGGGTAATGTTATGTATTAATGGTACAGGTATTCTTAACTCCTGGTTGCGTAGAAATGCCACGAAAGGTCTATCCTACATCCAAATGAATGAATTGGCCTCGCAAGTTCCTGCGGGTAGCCAAGGGCTTACTATACTTCCATTTGGCAATGGAGCTGAGCGTGTTCTTGGCAATAGAGATTTAGGCGCTCATATGCAGAACATCAACTTCAACATTCATAGCACGGCTCACATGCTAAGGGCGGCACAGGAAGGAATCGCCTTTTCAATGCAGTATGGAGTTGAGATCATGAAGACCGTAGGTGTTATTCCTACGGTTATCCGTGCAGGAATAGCCAACCTATTCCAAAGCGATCTATTTACGCAAACTGTTGCCGACATAACCGGGGCAACAATAGAACTATACAATACGAACGGAGCAATTGGTGCCGCAAGAGGTGCTGCTCTAGGTGCAGGATACTACAGCAAGTCTTCGGAGGCATTCTCGACTCTTAAGGTAGAAAAGGTCGTTGAGCCTAGTCGTAATCCACTGCTTCAAGAGGCCTACGGCAATTGGTGTCATTGTTTAAATCAGCAACTAAAATAAAACGCAATGAGCAAAGAATTTTTCGGATCGATAGAAAAGATCAAATTTGAGGGAAGAGAGTCTAAGAACCCTTTTGCATTCAAATGGTATGACGAGAACCGTATTGTAAATGGTAGGACAATGAAAGAACAGTTACGTTTTGCCATGGCCTACTGGCATACGCTTCTTGGTACAGGTGGTGATCCTTTTGGTCCTGGAACCAAGGTATTTCCTTGGGAGCAGGCATCTGATCTAATGCAGCGCAACCACGATAGAATGGATGCTGCCTTCGAAATTGCATCGAAACTGGGCATTCCTTTTTGGTGCTTTCACGATACCGATGTTGCTGGTGATGGTAGTGTATTCGAAATTGAATCACGCCTAGCAAAAATGGTAGAATATGCTGCTAAGCTACAAAAGGAAACTGGCGTTCAGCTGCTGTGGGGTACTGCCAACGTGTTCAGCAATCCTAGATATATGAATGGTGCATCTACCAACCCAGACTTCAACGTGCTGGCGCATGCAGCAACTCAAGTAAAGAATGCCATTGATGCTACCATTGCTCTTGGTGGTCAGAACTACGTATTTTGGGGTGGTCGAGAAGGATACATGTCGCTGCTGAACACCGATACCAAGCGCGAAAAGGAGCACCTTGGACAGTTCCTAACCATGGCTCGCGACTATGCCCGCAAGAATGGCTTTAAGGGTATATTCCTTATCGAACCTAAGCCAATGGAGCCTACCAAGCACCAGTACGACTTCGATACCGAAACCGTTATTGGATTCCTTCGCCAGTACAACCTCGATAAGGATTTTAAGATGAATATAGAGGTAAACCATGCCACGCTGGCAGGTCACACCTTCGAGCACGAGCTACAAATGGCGGCCAATGCTGGCATGCTAGGTAGCATTGATGCCAATAGAGGCGACTACCAAAACGGATGGGATACTGACCAGTTTCCTGTAGACATCTACGAGGTAACTCAAGCAATGATGGTAATTCAACAGGCAGGTGGTTTTACCACTGGAGGTATCAACTTCGATGCTAAGACCCGCAGAAACTCTACCGACCTTGAGGATATCTTCATCTCCCATATCTCTGCAATGGACGTATTTGCCCGTGCGCTTGTAGTGGCAGACAATATTCTAAAGAACTCCGATCTACTTGAGATGAGAAAGAAGAGATACGCTTCGTTCGATTCTGGCAAGGGTGCTGAGTTTGAATCAGGAAAACTTTCGCTTGAGGATCTTCGAGAATTCGCCAAGGTAGCAGGAGAGCCTACGCTTACCAGTGGAAAGCAGGAACTTTACGAGCAAATCATCAACTTGTATATCTAATAAAAAAACCTAACCTGATGACTAGAAGCACCAACTTTAACTTTGTAGTCTTTCTAACGATGGTAGCCGCCCTTGGGGGGCTACTGTTCGGCTACGATACTGCGGTAATATCGGGTACTGTAGCTTCGCTGCAAGTTAACTTTATTGATCCGCTTAACCTACCCGAAACCTCGGCCAACTCGCTGCTAGGCTTTACTGTTTCAAGTGCCCTAGTTGGCTGCATCGTTGGCGGAATGATAGGAGGATGGATGGCCTTAACTTTTGGTCGAAAGAACACTCTGATTGCTGCTGCGGTTATGTTTGGCATATCCGCACTAGGCTCTGGATTCCCCGAAATGGGATTTGCCCCTTTCGGATCGAATGTAGAGAGCTATCTTACTCCTTTTATTGTTTATCGTATCATTGGGGGGATTGGCGTTGGACTTGCCTCTATGCTCTCGCCCATGTACATCGCCGAAACGGCTCCGGCAGATAAGCGGGGTGCATTGGTTTCCTGGAACCAGTTTGCCATAATCTTTGGAATGCTGCTTGTTTACTTTGTAAACTACTTTATTGCCAAGCAGGGAACTTCAGATTGGTTAAATACCATCGGTTGGCGATGGATGTTTATTTCTGAGCTATTACCTGCAGCCCTTTTCCTTGTGCTTTTATTCTTCATTCCCGAAAGCCCACGCTGGTTGGTGTTAAAAGGTCACAACGATAGGGCTCATAAAGTACTTTCGCTAATCCGTACGGAAAGCGAAGCGCAAGCCGAACTAAACGAAATAAAGAATAGCGTAGCCGAAAAATCGAAAGGAAGCATCTTCTCTTTTGGTTCTGCTGTTGTCGTTATTGGAATTATGCTTTCTGTTTTTCAGCAGTTTGTCGGTATTAACGTGGTGCTTTACTATGCCCCCGAGATCTTTAAGAACATGGGTTCGCAAACAGATACCGCTCTTCTCCAGACTATCATTGTGGGGGCGATTAATCTAACCTTTACAGTACTTGCTATATTTACTGTCGATAAGTGGGGTAGAAAACCGTTACAGATCATAGGTGCTTGGGGAATGTCTATTAGCATGTTTACGTTAGGGGCAACCTTCTTCTTCAATAAGATGGGGGTGCTTTCGCTTTTAGCAATGCTTACCTATGTTGCTTCATTTGCCATGTCTTGGGGACCTATAGTTTGGGTGCTTCTTTCCGAGATATTCCCCAATAAGATTAGGGGTAAGGCGATGGCCATTGCTGTTGCTTCGCAGTGGATTGCAAACTACCTTGTTTCTTGGACATTTCCGATAATGGATAAGTCGACGTTGCTTAATGGGATGTTCAATCACGCCTTCCCTTATTGGATTTATGGGGCGATAAGCGCTTTGGCTGCATTTTTTATGATAAGGTTTGTTCCAGAAACTAAAGGAAAAACTCTTGAGGAGATGGAAAAAGTTTTTATAAAAAGTAAATAACCAACCATTAGGATAAGAAGAGGCTGCCTAGTACGGTAGCCTCTTTTGTGTGTCTATAAGTCTATATAAATATTAACAGCTTAACGTGTTAGTTGATAAAGAAGTAATCGTATTTAGCAGATGTTTGAAGTTTGCTTGTTGATAAAATCAACATTTTAAATTCGTTGTGTTAGTAAGTAATGTTTAGTTTTACTGCCGTATAGGGTTCCTTACTGGATTAATAGGGAATTTGGTGAAAGTCCAAAACTATCCCCGTAGCTGTAAGTTCGATAAAGTGCCTCTACAATATGTCACTATTCCGACCAACGGAATGGGAAGGCAGTAGTAAGGTTGAACAAGTCAGAAGACCTGCCCGATACATGTAATTCGTAGCTTTCGGGCGAAAGGCGATAGAATACTTGTACCTTCCAAGTAGTTTTTACGTTCCCGCAAGTTACCATTTATAAACCTTATTACTAGAGAGTATGAATGGTGAACTTCTTTTTTCGACCATTGTGAAGCGCAATGGTGAACAAGTTCCGTTTAGTGCAAGCAAAATTGAGCACGCCATATTTAAGGCGATGCGTTCTCTTGGAAAACCCAACCGTAAGCAGGCGTACAATTTATGTCAGCTCGTTTTGAAAATGCTGTCGGACATCTGTCCTGATTGCAAGCCAACTGTAGAGCAGGTACAAGATTGTGTAGAGCAGACTCTTTTTAGTTATGGAGAGTTTGATCTGCTAAAGGCTTATATGCTTTACCGCAACCAGCACGCACAAATTAGAGATGCTAAAGAGCTTTTTAGCAACATTGAGGTGATGGACAACTACCTTAAGATGAACGATTGGCGAATAAAGGAGAGCGCCAACTCAGGCTATTCTCTTCAGGGGTTAAACCAGCACATCTCTACCGTAATAACTTCGCAGTATTGGCTTAGCAAACTGTACCCAGAAAGCATTGCCAATGCTCATAAACAAGGATACTTTCATATTCACGATCTAGGATTTCTTAGCGTGTATTGCGTAGGATGGGACCTGAAGGATATTCTTGTAACTGGTTTTAAGGGGGTTGATGATAAAGCGCAGAGTAAGCCTGCACGACACTTCCGTACAGCACTAGGGCAAATTGTAAATTTTTTCTACACCATGCAGGGTGAGGCGGCAGGTGCACAAGCTTTCTCCAACTTCGACACATTCCTAGCACCATTTATTCGCTTCGATAAACTCGACTATCAGCAGGTTAAGCAAGCACTTCAAGAGTTTCTGTTCAACCTTAATGTGCCTACACGTGTTGGCTTCCAAACACCGTTTACCAATATTACGATGGATTTGGTTGTCCCCGAATTTCTAAAGGATGAGGCCATTGTATGGGGCGGTGAAATACTGAACTATACTTATGGCGATTTTCAGCACGAGATGACGATGCTCAATATGGCTTTTGCCGAAGTAATGAGCGAAGGCGATGCTGCTGGAAGTCTTTTTTCTTTTCCGATTCCTACCTACAATATTACTCCCGATTTTAAATGGGATAATCCTGAGTACGATGGTATATGGGAGATGACGGCGAAGTATGGCATTCCTTACTTCTCGAACTTTGTTAACTCTGATATGAAACCTGATGATGTCCGCAGCATGTGTTGTCGTTTAAGGCTGGATAAGCGTGAACTAAACCGTCGAGGAGGTGGCTTGTTTGCTTCGAATCCTCTTACAGGATCTGTGGGCGTAGTTACCATTAACTTGCCTCGATTGGGCTACGAAGCAGTGGGAGAGGAGGACTTCTTTCAACGCCTTGAGAACTACATGACGCTTGCCAAGGAGAGCCTCGAAATAAAGCGTAAGATAATAGAGAAGCATACCGAAAATGGGCTTTATCCATACTCGAAGTTCTATCTCCGCCACATCCACGAGCGTTATGGATGCTATTGGAAAAACCACTTTTCTACTATTGGCATTAATGGAATGAACGAGTGCTGTATCAACTTCCTTGGTGTGAATATAGCCCATCCCGAAGGTCAACGGTTTGCCAAACAGGTAATGCATTTTATGCGTATGATGCTTGAGCAGTTTCAGGAAGAAACCAATAGCATTTACAATCTCGAGGCTACGCCTGCTGAGAGTACTGCATATCGTTTTGCACGCATAGACACAGAGCTGTATTCTGACATCATTGTGGCTAACCATGGACATTTTGCAAAGGGGGCTCAGCCTTACTATACCAACTCGACCCAGCTGCCAGTTGGATACAGTAGCGACCTATTCGAGGTGCTTAGTCTTCAAGATGATCTTCAGACGCTATATACAGGAGGAACCGTGTTGCATATATTTACCGGAGATAGTGGAATGTCGGCTTCGGCAGCCAAAAACCTCGTTCGAAAGGTAACCGGAAGTTTCCGTCTCCCATATATAACTATTTCTCCAACTTTTAGCATTTGTCCATCGCACGGTTACCTGCAGGGCGAACATGCAATTTGTCCTATTTGCGGAAATAGAACAGAGGTGTACAGTCGAATAGTTGGTTATATGCGTCCTGTAAACCAATGGAATGCAGGAAAACAGCAGGAATTTGCCGATCGTAAGCTGTTTTCGGTATCTAATGTTGAATAAGGAGATGGCGCAAATGATGCGTATAGGAGGTTTCCAAAAACAAAGTTTCATCGATTGGGATGGTCGAATGGTTGCTGTGGTTTTTACACAGGGCTGCAACTTTAGATGCGGCTACTGTCATAATCCTTCGCTAGTCATTCCTGAATTCTATAATACGGCTGCTTGCATTTCGGAGGATGAAGTGCTAGCAGCCCTTCTCTCTCGATGTGGTTGGCTCGATGGTGTTGTGATATCGGGAGGAGAGCCAACCCTTCAACCTTGCTTAAAGCAGTTTATTCAAAAAATTAAGGCTATGGGCTATTTGGTGAAACTTGATACCAATGGTACCAATCCTAACCTACTGGAGGAGTTGATCTACGAACGTTTGATCGATTACGTTGCTATGGATATAAAAACAATACCTACCTACGAACGCTATTCTCAGGTAACACCTATAAGTAGGTGCCAATTCTCCAAGGTTCTGCAAACGATGAGGTTGCTTCAGCAGAATGTTATATCTTATCAATTTCGAACCACTATCGTACCAACCTTGCATAGTTCAGAAGATATCATCGAGCTAAAACGGCAAATGACCAAATGTCCTTGCGTTACACTCCAGATGTATCGAGAAGGTGATACGGTGGCATGCTACCTTTAGCATTTGTCTTTTGTTCACCATTCTTATTTTGAATTTGAATATGGGGAAATAAATGGATTCTTATGTAGATGTAAGAATCATAAATTAGATATCCTGTAATATAAGGATTAGTGTTTCCCCATAATAAAATTGGGAATGATATATAAAATTCTAAAGGATAATGTATAAGAATAAAATAAGTAACAGAACACCTTTCTAATAGTGTTTAAAAGTTTGAATCTTTCTTTTTTTTTATACTTTTACGGCCGAATAATGTAGGGTGTTGTGAATTATCCTGAAATTTGTAAGTTGTTTATTAGCATCTTGTTAATGCTTTGGTGAAAGCACAAATGAGTGTTAATTGTTTTGTATTGGTTGGGCTTTCAGATTTTAATCGTGGGGTATATTAGCAGTGAAAAGAGAATAGACGCCTTAAAGTTGCTGCTTTAGTATTTAGTGCTGAACCTGTTGTCTTTTATACATTATTTAGTTCTATTGAAAACTATTTCATGTTGATTATGAATCAGTATATGGGAATTAATGGCCTTTACGATATTCTTTTTAATCGTAAGGATTTTGTTGTTTCAGACGATATCAGAGAAAAAGTTGAGAGTGGATATCGTTTCTTAGAGAGCTTTTCAAAAGACAAGGTTGTTTACGGGATAAATACGGGTTTTGGGCCAATGGCGCAGTACCGTGTAGATGACGAACACCTAAAGCAACTACAGTACAACATTATTAGATCCCATTCTTCTGGCGCAGGCGATCCGCTTCCCGAACTTTACGTTAAGGCTGCTATGGTAGCACGTTTGCTAACCTTTGCGCAGGGAAAGTCGGGCGTTCATATCGAGCTAGTAGACATCCTTTCGAAGTTTATTAATCACGAAATATATCCTATCGTTCCTCAACACGGAAGTGTAGGTGCTAGCGGCGATTTAGTTCAGCTTTCGCATATTGCGCTAACGCTTATTGGCGAAGGTGAGGTAATCTACAAAGGCGTAAGGCGTGATACCAAGGGTGTACTCGAAGAGGTCGGAATAAAGCCACTTGGCGTACACATTCGCGAAGGTCTTGCCGTTTGTAATGGTACCGCTGTTATGACAGGTATTGGCCTTGTTAACCTGATTAACTCCCGTAGGTTGCTCCGCTGGGGTGTTATTGCTTCGGTAATGATGAACGAGATTGCCGCATCGTACGACGATTTTATGTCGGAGGTGCTAAATGGCATGAAATTCCATGAGGGACAAAAACGCATTGCCGAGATGATGCGCGATCTATCAAAGGATAGCCGTTGCCTTCCAAAGCGCGAGGTAGAACTCTATGGTGACACAAACAACGAAAAGATATTTACGCATAAGGTGCAGCCATACTACTCGCTGCGTTGCGTACCTCAAATACTAGGTCCCGTTCTCGAAGAGCTTGAAAATGCCGAAAAGGTGCTTGTAAACGAGCTTAACTCGGTTGACGACAATCCTGTTGTTGATACCGTTACCAAAAGCGTTTACCACGGAGGTAATTTCCACGGCGATTACGTTTCGTACGAAATGGATAAGCTTAAGATTGCCATTACCAAGCTTACCATGCTTTGCGAACGCCAAATGAACTACCTGTTCCACGATAAAATTAACGGTATTCTGCCTCCATTTGTAAATCTAGGTGTTCTAGGTCTTAACTATGGTTTGCAGGCGGCTCAGTTTACGGCTACATCTACCACTGCCGAGTGCCAAACGCTATCGAACCCAATGTACGTGCATAGCATCCCTAACAATAACGATAATCAGGATATCGTAAGCATGGGAACTAACTCCGCGCTGATAGCAAAGACCGTTATCGAGAATTCGTTCCAGGTAATGGCCATCCATTTTATGGCAATTGCTCAAGCTGTTGATTGTTTGGGAATCCAAGATAAGCTATCAACCAGCACTAAGGCTATCTACGATCAGGTAAGGGCAATTGTTCCAGTATTTATTGAAGATACCCCCAAGTATAAGGAAATAGAGGCAATGGTTGCCTACCTTAAGTCTGGAGTGATGAGCAATTAGTGCGTGAAAAATTCTATCGTTTAGTTTTGTTGTAAAAAGCTAAATGAATACTAATTTTGGCGCTAAATTTTTGGAATAGGCTCAAGTAGAAAATGTAAAGGAAGAATAGAGCAATATGAAATATGCACTGGTAACTGGCGGTAGTCGTGGAATAGGACGAGCAATTTGCGTAAAGCTTGCTCAGATGGGCTATCAGGTGGTTGTAAACTATAAATCGAATAAGGAAGAAGCCGAAAAGACTCTTGAACTTATAGCAGAGCAAGGTGGTAAGGGGGATATGCTGCAGTTTGATGTGGCAAATGCTCAGGAAACTGCTGCCGCTCTCGAAGGTTGGCATTCGGCAAATGCTGGTGCGCATATCTCTGTGCTGGTTAACAACGCTGGCATTCGCAAGGACAACCTGATGATGTGGATGCAGCCTGAGGAGTGGAGTGCAGTACTCAACATCAGCCTTAACGGATTTTATAATGTAACTCAGCCCTTGCTAAAGAATATGCTAGTAAAGAAGTTTGGACGTATTATCAACGTCGTTTCTCTATCGGGCATCAAGGGATTACCCGGGCAAACTAATTATTCGGCTGCAAAGGGAGGTATGATTGCTGCAACCAAAGCGCTTGCACAGGAGGTTGCCAAAAAGGGTGTTACCGTAAATGCAGTTGCTCCTGGGTTTATCAAAACCGAGATGACTGCCGATCTTGATGAGGCAGAGCTGAAGCGCCTCATCCCAACCGGGCGTTTTGGCGAGGCAAAGGAAGTTGCGGAGCTTGTGGGCTTTCTGGCATCCG
The DNA here is from genome assembly GCF_004340205.1 of Acetobacteroides hydrogenigenes. Classification (NCBI taxonomy): domain Bacteria; kingdom Pseudomonadati; phylum Bacteroidota; class Bacteroidia; order Bacteroidales; family Rikenellaceae; genus Acetobacteroides; species Acetobacteroides hydrogenigenes. The sequence goes on along the minus strand of NZ_SLWB01000017.1, from coordinate 32,610 downwards.
AAAACTCAGCCTACATAACCGGTGAGGTTATTTCGATAAATGGAGGATTATATACGTAGTACTATGAATAGAGTGGTTATTACTGGTATGGGGATTTATTCCTGTATTGGCAAAAATCTTGAAGAAGTAAAGGACTCATTATATAACGGAAAGTCAGGTATAGGATTAGATCCAGCCCGTAAGGAGATGGGCTTTCGTTCTGGGTTAACAGGCATGTTGGAGTTGCCCAATCTTAAGGGTAAACTCGATCGTCGAAGCCGAGTGTGTCTGCCCGAGCAGGGATACTACGCTTATGTTGCAACGCTCGAAGCGCTGCAGAATGCGGGTGTCGATCACGATTTCCTCATGCAAAACGAGGTAGGAATACTCTACGGCAACGATAGTTCCGCTAAAGCGGTGATCGAAGGAGTGGATATCCTGCGTGCAAAGAATGATACCACGCTTATCGGTTCGGGTAACATTTTTCAGGCAATGAATTCTACCGTTACCATGAACCTTTCGACGATCTTTAATCTTCGAGGCATAAACTTTACCATTGCAGGTGCCTGTGCTAGCGGTTCCCACTCTATAGGTATGGCCTACCTTCTTATTAAGAATGGCCTTCAAGACTACGTTATTTGTGGAGGAGCGCAGGAGGTAAACAGCTACTCTGTTGGAAGCTTCGATGGCTTAAGCGCCTTTTCGATTCGCGAGGACGATCCTGCTGCTGCATCGCGTCCATTCGATAAGAATAGGGATGGCTTGATTCCTAGCGGTGGTGCTGCCACTCTTTTTGTGGAAAGCTTAGATTCAGCTCTTCGTAGGGGTGCACCCATTTTGGGTGAAATCGTTGGTTACGGCTTTTCCTCTAATGGCGAGCATATATCGGTTCCTAATGTCGACGGTCCAAGTCGTTCGCTTAGGATGGCGATAAAGGATGCTGGTATTGACTGCAAGGCTATTGCCTATGTCAACGCGCATGCAACATCTACCCCCATTGGCGATTTTAACGAGGCAAAGGCTATTGCCGATGTTTTTGGCGATAACAAGCCTTACGTAGCCTCTACCAAATCGATGACCGGACACGAAATGTGGATGGCTGGGGCTAGCGAAATCATTTACTCTACGCTAATGATGCAGAACGGGTTTATTGCGCCTAACATCAACCTTGCCGAAAAGGACGAGGCTTCGGAAGCGCTTAATATCCCAACCCAAACGGTAGATGTAGAGTTTGACACGTTCCTTTCGAACTCGTTCGGATTTGGAGGAACCAACTCAACCCTAATTGTGAAAAAGTATAATAAATAGATAACAATGACAAACGAAGAAATTAAGGAAAAGTTGACCGCCGTGTTGGCCGATGAATTTGAAGTAGATGCTTCTATTATTACTCCAGATGCTCCTTTAATGGAAACGCTTGATCTCGACAGCTTGGACCTTGTTGATGTGGTGGTGCTGATTGAGCAAAACTTTGGCGTAACGCTAAAAGGACCTGATTTTGTAGGCATCAAAACGTTTGAAGATTTTTACAACCTGATCTCGGCAAAGGTTAATGGAGGAAACTAGCCGGAAGGCATGGAACGGCAAGTCAAGAGGAGGCTCGTTTGGGCACCTCTTTTTTATTCTTGTGATAAAGTATCTGGGAATAAGGGCTGCCTATTTTCATCTTCTGTTTGTTGTTCCCTACTTTGTGCCGTTTGCACCCAAGGCCACTAAAGCCATGTGGCGCTACAATCGCCACATCCTTAAGTATGGAAAGCTTAAGGCGGGGTGGATGATTCTGGTTAGCTACTACCGTTTTGGACAGACTATCATCGATAAGGTGGCCATCCTGAATGGCATGGCCAATCGGTATAAGTTCGACTTTGATAACTACGAGGAGTTTCTTAGCGTGCTAAATTCCGGCGAAGGCGTAACTATAATTGGTGCGCATGTGGGCAGCTGGGAGGTGGGAGCGCCATTCTTCGACCACTATGGCCGTAAGATCAATATCGTGATGTACGATGCCGAGTATCAAAAGATAAAGGCTGCCATCGAGAAACATGGAGGTGATAAAAACTACAAGGTGATTCCGCTAACCGAGGATTCGTTGGAAAGTATTATCCGAATTAAGGCTGCCGTTAACGCAAAGGAATATGTGTGCTTCCAGGGCGACAGGTATATGTCGGACAAGAACGTGATTACTGCAAGCTTTATGGGTGCTGATGCCAAGTTTCCATCAGGGCCGTTTCTTGTTGCTTCGCGCCTGAGGGTTCCTGTGGTTTTCTACTTTGCCATGCGCGAGAAGAGCTGGAAGTATCGCTTTTACTTTAAGGTGGCCGCTCCGGTAGCTCGAACAGCTACTCGAAAACCAGAAGAACTCCTATTCGAACAGTACAAAAAGGAGCTGGAAGCCATTGTGTCGAGGTATCCTCAGCAATGGTATAACTTTTACCAATTTTGGAATTAATGAAGAAAACTATACTGCTCGTTTCTGCCAACCGTCACCGCGTACCTTACCCCGTGTACCCCATCGGGGTTTCTTACTTGCGAGGCTACTTGGAGTCGAACCTTGCAGACTTTCAGGTGGAGGTATTTGATTGTAACCTCCATTCCGACGAAGAACTTGCCCAGGAGCTTAAAAGGATAAATCCATCGTATGTAGGGGTCTCGTTGCGTAATATTGATGGGGCAAACTCGTTGGACCGATCGAGCTTTATAGGTAGCTACAGGGAGATTGTTTCGTGTATAAGGGAGAATTCAACAGCAACCGTATTCATTGGTGGAGCCGGATTCTCTATCTACCCTCAAGCGCTTATTGATGAGCTTAAGCCCGATTACGGGATTATTGGGGAAGGAGAGGAGTCGCTATGCCAGCTGATTCAAACCCTCGAAAAGGGCGAAGATCCTTCGGCGATAGAGGGCATTGCCGGCTACGTAGATGGAACCTTTAGGTGTAATCCTCATACAAAATACTTAAAGTCGCTCGATGTTAAGTTTGAGCACGATCTTATCGATTTCTACTGGCAGAGCAGCGGAATGCTCAACATCCAAACCAAGCGCGGATGCCCCTACAGCTGCATCTACTGCTCCTATCCGCTGATTGATGGACGAAAGGTTCGCACGCTCGACACCGATTTGATTATAGATAATATCAAGCGGGTAAAAGAGGAGAAGGGTATCAACTACCTGTTCTTTACCGATTCGGTATTCAACATCAACAACAGCTACAACATCGAGCTGGCCGAGAAGATTATCAAGAGCGGTTTAAAGATACGATGGGGAGCATACTTCGCTCCAAATAACCTTAGCGATGAGATGCTGGCGCTGTTCAGGGCATCGGGGCTAACGCACATCGAGTTTGGAACAGAATCGTTTTCGGACACGCAGCTGGCTAACTACGGAAAGCTCTTTACCTTTAAGGATGTGCTGGAGTCGTCGGAGCTATGCCTGAAGCATAACATCTTCTACGCGCACTTCCTGATACTTGGCGGCTACGGCGAAACGCCGGAAACCCTAAGGGAAACAATAGAGAATTCCAAGAAGATACAGTACAGCGTCTTTTTCCCCTACATGGGGATGAGAATATACCCCGGAACTAAGCTTCAGTCAATCGCTATAGCGAAAGGAGTTATCTCTCCAAATGATGACTTGCTTGCTCCAACCTACTACCTCGAAGAGGGCTTCGAGGTAGAAGAGGTAAAACGAATGGCTTTGGAAACCGGAAAGGCTTGGGTTTTCCCCGACGATCCGCAAAGCGACATGATGGACGTGCTGCGCTACAAGCGTAACAAAAAAGGATTGCTATGGGAGTATTTGAGAAAGCCATAATTGAAGGCGACGAGGTGCTGAAGTACATTCCTCAGCGCCCCCCAATTGTGATGGTCGACAAGTTCTTTGGAGTTCAGGAGAACATGTCGGCTAGTGGACTTCTGGTGAAGGAGGATAACATCTTCTGTGAGGATGGTGTGCTTCAGGAGTGTGGTGTAATTGAGCATATCGCTCAGTCGGCAGCCATGCGCATTGGCTACATCCATATCAGCAATGGAACGGAGGTTCCCATTGGCTTCATAGGCTCTATAAACAGGCTAACGATAGATCGTTTACCCCGCGTGGGTGATGACCTTTACACAGAGGTAGAGGTAGAAATGGAGGTCTTCGACATCACCCTGCTATCGGCAAAGGTAATGTTGGGTGATAGGCTTATTGCCGAATGCCAGATGAAGGTTGCAACGCCCGGCGCTGCCAAGTAACGCTGATTATACCTGCTCTCCCGTTCCGGGAGAATGGTGAAATGATCGTTGCGTTGCTCTCCCGTACCGGGAGAACGACAAAATGGTGTATTGGGGGTTCTCCCAGCTTGGGAGACGCTGAAAATGGTGGTTTTCTCGCTCTCCGACATCGGGAGAACAACAAAATGGTGAATTTGTCGCTCTCCCAATTAGGGAGACGATGAAAATGGTGAATTTGGAGCTCTCCCGCATCGGGAGAGCAAGAAAATGATGGTTTTTACACTTTCCCACATCGGGAGAACGGTAAAAATATAGTTGAGATGCTCTCCCGCATCGGGAGAATGCTGTAATGTTTTTGTGGATGCCTTCAATAGCCTTCATGAAAATAAAAATCGGATAAAATGGCAAAAAAAGTAAAACGCCAAGCTCCAAGCTTGATAAATCGCACCCCGCTTCGGGTACGCTTTAGCGAGGTCGACTCGATGCAGATCGTGTGGCATGGAGAGTATGTTCGCTACTTCGAGGATGGCCGCGAAGCATTCGGCCGTCAGTATGGCGGATTGGGCTACATGGAGATGTACAACAGCGGCTATGTGGTTCCGCTGGTAAAGATAAATCTGGAGTTTAAGTATCCGTTGGTATGCGGCGATACCGCAATTGTGGAAACGCGCTACATCAGCTGCGAAGCGGCAAAGATTATCTTCGAGTACACCATTTACAGGGAGTCGGACATGCAGGTTGTTGCCACAGGCGAGAGCACGCAGGTGTTCTTGAATAGGGATAACGTGCTGGAGCTGGTTAACCCCGAGTTTTACATTCAGTGGAAGAAGAAATGGGGAGTGGAGTAAGTAATATAGCCTACGTAGGTTCAACCAACGTTATTAGCTCGGTGGGCTTTACCACCGAAGAGTGCTTTAACGCCCTTGAGCGCTACGTGTCGGGTATTGTACCTGTTGATGATCCTAGCCTTTACGAGCATCCGTTCCTGGCAGCGCAGGTAGATTGGCAGCGCCTAAGCGCCATGGCTCAAGCCGCAGGTTTGGAAGGCTACACCAGCACCGAAAGGATGATGATTCTTTCGATTAAGGATGTTCTGGAGCAATCGGGGATTAGCCTGGCAAGCAAAGACGCTGCAGTAATCATTTCCTCAACTAAGGGCAATGTCGATCTGCTTAGCCAAAGCGTAGAGGTGCTCGACGAAGGTGCCTACCTTTGGAAGATGGCTCAGCGCGTGGCTAGCTACTTTAATGCTTTTAACAAGCCGGAGGTAATCTCCAACGCCTGCATATCTGGCGTATCGGCAGCTGTTATAGCCTCGCGTCTGGTTCGCGAAGGTGCATATAAGCATGTTGTGGTTGTCGGTGCCGATATCCTTACCCGCTTTGTGGTAAGCGGATTTTCGGCGTTCAAGTCGGTTAGCAGCCGCCCCTGCACGCCCTACGATGCCCACCGCGATGGACTGACGCTGGGCGAAGGCTGTGCGACAATCCTTATAACTTCGGATAAGAGCCTTTCCTGTGGCGTTGCTGTCGAAGGCGGCGCTATTACCAACGATGCCAACCATATTTCTGGTCCTTCGCGCACGGGTGATGGCCTGTGCTACGCCATACAGCAGGCAATGCAGGAGAACGGTCTGACTGCTGAGGATATCAGCTTCATCAACGCACACGGAACGGCAACATCCTATAACGACGAGATGGAGTCGAAGGCAATAGCCTTGGCTGGACTATCATCTGTACCGGTGAATAGCCTAAAGCCCTACTTTGGGCATACGCTCGGTGCTTCGGGCGTCATCGAAACGGTGATGTGCGTGGAGATGCTAAAGCACGGATTGGTTATTGGAACCAAGGGTTTTGCTGAGCTGGGCGTTCCTCAACCTATTGTAGTCTCTGGGGAACATCAGCCTATCGGTAGCATGGTACGATGCGTGAAAACAGCTTCCGGCTTTGGGGGATGCAACGGCGCCGTGGTGCTTGCTCTCGAAGAGCATTCCAAGGAGATTAAGGTTAAGGAGAATGACGGTACAGCACAGCGTATCGGTAGCTGCCAGATTGCCGATGGTAAGGTGGTGGTAGATGGTAACGTTGTGTTTGAAGCAGGCGGTGACTTTGCGGAGTTTATTCGTGGGGCATTTAAGCATCTTGAGGCTCCGAATATGAAGTTCTACAAGATGGATAACCTGTGCAAGCTAGGCTATCTTGCCGCTGAGTATCTGCTTAAGGATAAAAAGTATGCTCCCCTAGATTTGGGAATTGTACTAGCCAACCGCAGCTCATCGCTCGATACCGACATCAACCACCAGCGCATACTTAACGAGCATTCGGAGGCTGGTGCAAGTCCTGCCGTGTTCGTATATACCTTGCCAAACGTTGTTCTGGGCGAGGTATGCATTCGCCATAAGATACAAGGCGAAAACACTTTCTTTATCAACGAGAATAAATCTGATAGCTCCCTCGAAAGCTACGCACGTATGGTGCTCGAAAGGAGCCAGTATAAGGCTGTCATCTACGGCTGGTGCGAGCTGTTGGGCAACGACTATCAAGCAGAGTTAGTAATAATTGAAAAAAAATAGATATGGAGAAGCTAATAAACGATCTAAAAGTTCAGCTTATTGAAGCGCTTAACCTAGAGGAGATAACTCCCGAAGAGATTGATGCCGAAGCGCCTCTTTTTGGCGATGGGCTTGGTCTCGATTCGATTGACGCACTAGAAATCATCCTAATTCTTGAGAAGCAGTACGGATTGCGTATCGAGAATCCTGCCGAGGCAAAACCAATATTCTATTCGGTGCGTACCTTGGCTGAGTATATCGAAAAAAACAGAAAGTAATGCAGATTTGTGTTAGCGGCATAGGAGTTGTTTCCTCAATTGGCATTGGGGTAGATGCTAATGTGGCATCGCTTGCTTCGCAAAAGGATGGCATGGGCAGCATAACCCTCTTTGATTCTACCCACAACCTTCCGGTTTCGGAGGTTAAGGCGTCGAATAGGGAGTTGGTGCAGATACTATCGCTACCTGAGCGTAATACCTATTCGAGAACTGCTCTGTTGGGTATGCTTGCTGCCAATGAAGCATTAAAGGATGCTGGAATCGATTTGGATAAACTCCGCGTTGGGCTTGTTTCTGCCACCTCGGTAGGCGGAATGGACTTAACCTACGGCTTCTACGAGGAGTTTGCAAAGGATAGTTCTAAAGGAAGGCTAAGAAACGTCGCATCTCACGATTGCTACGATAGCACGCATAAAATAGCGGAGTACTGTGGTATAAAGGGTTTCTCTACTACCATCAGTACAGCTTGCTCGTCGGCTGCAAATGCTGTAATGCTGGGTGCCCGACTAATAAAGCATGGCTACCTAGATTGTGTTGTTGTTGGTGGCACCGATGCGCTGTGCAAGTTCACCCTTAACGGCTTTAACTCGCTGATGATTCTCGATAGCCAAAAGTGCCGTCCATTCGACAATTCGCGTGCAGGGCTTAACCTTGGCGAAGGTGCCGGTTATATCGTGCTTCAGCGTACCGATACCGTTTCCCGTAAACCATACTGTTTGCTAGGCGGATTTGCCAATGCCAACGATGCTTACCATCAAACAGCATCTTCAGCCGAAGGTAATGGAGCATACCTCGCCATGAGCCAGGCGTTAAGCATGAGTGGACTAAAGCCAAGCGACATTAGCTACATTAACGTTCACGGAACAGGAACCCCCAATAACGATGCTTCGGAAGGAGCAGCCTTACGACGTCTGTTTGGCGATAGCGTTCCTGCGTTTAGCTCAACAAAGTCGTATACCGGGCACACGCTTGCTGCTGCCGGAGGTATTGAGGCTGTATTTTCGGTTCTTTCAATTGATAGAGGGATGATTTTCCCAAACCTCAACTTTACATCTCCAATCGAAGGTTTAGGGCTTACTCCTGAGACATCTTTTAGCGAAGGAAACGATATAAGCGCTGTTATGTCCAACTCGTTTGGCTTTGGAGGAAATAATTCATCACTAATATTTACGAAGAAAGATGGCTCTTTACATCAATAGTGCGAGTGCTTACCATGCGGAGTTAGACTTCAAAACGCTGATCCCCGATGCTAACATGCGTCGCCGAATGAGTTACGTTGTAAAGATGGGAGTAGGAACGGCAATGGACTGCATTCGTAAAACTTCGGTTGATCGTATTGATGCCATTATTACAGCTACCGGATTGGGCTGTCTTGCCGATAGCGAGAAGTTCTTGAAGTCGATACAGGATAGCAACGAGCAGCTGCTCAATCCTACGCCTTTCATCCAGTCTACTTTTAATACGATAGGGGGACAAGTTGCCCTTTTATCGAAAAGCCACTGCTACAACATGACCTATGCTCATCGCTTCTCCAGCTTCGAGAGCGCTCTGCTGGATGCGATAATGATGGCTGAAGATGGCGAGGCTGAGCATATTCTTGTTGGTACTGCTGATGAGAAAACACCTACCCAGCAAAAAATCATGGAGCGATTGGGTGCATTTCGTAAAGGAAATACGCCAGACGAAGGTTCCTTCTTCTTTATGCTAAGCCGTACACCTACAACCGAATGCCTTGGTGTTATTGAAGGTCTGTACTTAGGTGGGCAAAATCCTAATGGAGAGTTCGACATCACAATAAATGCAGATAAAGGTTACCATACAGCCTCAGCTGCTGCCATGTTTAAGGGAGTAGAGGAGGTTAAATCTGGTGCTAAGCGAGTTTTGGTGGTTAACGACGACTATAAAATAGCCTTGAGATGTATGTAGTAATTCTTGTTGTTGGCTTTTTGCTTTTAGCGGTGTATGCCTCGGTAAGTATCTCTGCCGGAGTATACGTTAAGGCTTTCTGTAGGGCAAAAGGTAACAGCAAGTCTATAGCGCTCACCTTCGACGATGGTCCTGATTCGGTTTGGACGCCTAAGGTTTTAGAGGTTCTGAGACGCTACAACGTTAAGGCTACATTCTTTTGTATTGGTGATAAGGTTGAGAAGCATCCCCAGTTGGTTAAGATGCTGATAGAAGAAGGCCATATTGTAGGAAATCATACCTACTATCATACTTCTTTTTTTCCTCTTCTAAGCACGAAGAAGATGGTTGACGAACTACAACGGTGCAATGAGGCTCTAACAAATATAACCGGAGAGTCGATAACCCTGTTTCGCCCACCATTTGGGGTGACGAACCCTACTATTGCAGCCTCTGTTCGGGAGTTGGGGTATAAGGTTGTCGGCTGGAGCATCCGATCGTTTGATACGGTTAAGTCAGAACGTGAGAAGGTGCTCAGAAGAATTCTTAAAAAAGCACATGCAGGTGGAGTTATTCTAATGCACGATAATCTAGAAAACAGCGATTGGCTGGTTGAGCAGGTTATTGTCAACCTCCATGAGCAGGGATACGAGATAAAAAGATTAGACGAACTTTTTGAAATATAGGATAAAATGAAACGAGCATGAATATAGAAATTCACCAAGACAGATGAAAATCTATCATGCGAGTTACATGTGACCATTTATAAACAATTATTTTCACATGAAATCCAAATTACTCGCTTTGATGTTGCTGTGCTCAACAGCTGCTTTTGCACAGAACTATGGCAATAAGATAGATCCTTCGCGTGGTTTTAGCGAGCGACTAAAGAGTGCCAGCGATAGAACTCAATCGATCACTTGCGATTTTGAACAGGTTAAGTTTATGTCTGTACTGGCAAAAACAAATAAGTCGAAAGGTAAATTCTTCTACAAGAAGGCTCAAAAGATATGCCTTGAGTATACCAATCCTCAGGGCAACCTTATTGTTATGAATGGTGTGAAGTTTAAGATTCAGACAAACGGTAAGGCTACTGTTGTTAAGATGAACTCTAACCCAATGATGCGCCAAATGGGCGACATGTTAACGGCTTGTATGACTGGTAATCTAAATTTGTTTGGCAACCAATCAGTATCCGAATACTTTGAAAACCAATCGCACTACACGGTTGTAATTACGCCAACCAATAGAAGAGTAAAGAGTTATCTTAAGCAGATTGTTCTTCGATTTGACAAGGGTGACATGACCTTGTCATCTATGAGGATGAACGAAAATGATACCGATTACACCCTATACGAGTTCAGCGATAAAAGGCTTAATGCCAACGTTGATGACGATAAATTTAAGATCTAATTTCTTATGCTGCTAAAGAACCGCTTTTATACAGTAGAAAGCACCAGCACAGAAGGCAATGCCCATAAGCTTGTTGTGAAGATTGATGCTAATCATTCAATTTTTAAGGGTCACTTTCCTCAGCAGCCTGTAGTCCCTGGCGTTTGCACCATTCAGATGCTAAAGGAATGTGTTAGCGATTTGCTGGGTAAGTGCATAAGGTATACCTCTATTCCTTCGTGCAAGTTCATATCATCTATTATTCCTTCGGATGATGCGGTAGAGTTGAGCATTGTGGTGGGAAACGAAAACACCTTTCAAGCGGTGGTTTCGTTAAACGGAGCGGTAATGCTTAAAATGAAGGCTAATTATACAGAGCAATGATTGATTGTAAAGATAGGCTGAAAGCCCTTGGCGTTGTAGTGGTGATCCCTACCTATAACAATCATGCTACGCTGTTAGGCGTAATTGACGACGCTGCTTGCTACTCTAACGATATCATCGTAGTAAACGATGGTTCTACGGATGGTACTGCTGATATTCTTGCCGACAAACAGGGCATTACCCTGATTTCGTATGCCGAGAATAGGGGGAAGGGACATGCGCTAAAGGTTGGTCTCCGAAAGGCAGCTGAACTCGGTTATCGTTATGCAATTACCATAGACTCAGATGGGCAGCACTATCCTGATGATATACCTTCATTTATCGATCAAATAGAGAAAACTCCAGATGCTTTTATTGTAGGCGCTCGTAATCTTACGGCTGATAACATGCCGGGTAAAAACACCTTTGCCAATAAGTTTTCGAACTTTTGGTTTAAGGTTGAAACTGGGATTACCATGCAGGATACCCAATCGGGCTATAGGCTTTATCCCTTAAATAAAATAGCGGGGATGAAGTTCTTTACTCCTCGTTATGAATTTGAACTTGAGATTATAGTACGCTGTGCTTGGAAAAGAATTCCTGTGATAAACATTCCGGTTAAGGTATTTTACCCAAGCGTGGAGGAGAGAGTTTCCCACTTCCGTCCTCTGCGTGATTTTACCCGCATAAGCATCCTGAATACCTTTTTGGTTACAATTGCCCTGCTTTACTACTACCCGATAAGTTTCTTTAGGGCATTAACCAAGGAAAACATAAAGCGATTCACTCGCGACCATATAACGCATTCAAAGGAATCTAATCTTAAGATTACCTTTTCCGTAGGGATCGGCATTTTCTTTGGGATCGTTCCCTTGTGGGGATGGCAAATGATATCGGCAGGGATAACGGCGCACCTGCTAAGGTTAAACAAGGTCATTGCCGTTGCTGTATCGAACATCAGCATTCCTCCGATGATTCCATTTATTCTTTATGGCAGCATGGCAATGGGAGGTTTGGCGCTAAACAAGCCGACGTTACTTCCTTTATCATCAATCAATATAGAATCTATTTCTGGTTGCATGTTTCAGTATATAGTAGGGAGTATCTTACTTGCGGTTGTTGCCAGTGTAATTTTTAGTAGCATAACCTTTATAATGCTCAACTTTTTTAGACGTAACCCACTCTAGCAATGGATACCTTTTTCATTAGGATATATAACTACTTTTATAATCGTAAGCCACTTCTTTACTCCCTGATGGTTGGGAGTATTATTGTTTTGTCGTTTTTTGCCGTTAAAGTGAATTTCGATGAGGATGTTACCAGCTTTTTCCCCGATGGCAAGGATAATCAGAAAACAGCTTTGGTTTTTAAAAACCTAAAGGTTAAGGATAAGATCATAATCCTATTTTCATCTGCCGACAGTTCAAAAACATCCGATCCCGATAAGCTTATAGAGGCTAGCGAGGTATTTGTGGGCAAGCTGAAAAAATCGACAGCTGCACCTTTGATTAAGGATGTGGTTACCGAGGTTAATGTCTCTGCAATGAATCAGGTAACCGACTTTATTTATGCGAATCTGCCGATTTACCTTACAGATAAAGATTATAGTAAACTAGACTCGTTAACCTCTCCCGAGGCTATAAAGCATAAGATGCAAACCAACTACGAGAATCTGATCTCGCCGATGGGTGTTGCGCTTAAAGATATTGTAGTAAAGGATCCTCTAGGGCTAGGAAATTCGGCTTTGTCTGGGCTGAAGGTTTTTGGTGAGGCTGCAAATTACACCATGTACGACGGCTATATCTTTTCGGAAGATATGTCGAAGATGTTGGTTCTGATCGACCCTGTAAATGGAACAGGAAGTACCGGTAAAAATGAAGCGTTGATTTCTTCTATCGAAGAGCAGGCCAAAACGGTGATGCAGCAGATGACAGAGGTAAGTATCGAGCATTATGGCGGGCCAAGCGTTGCCGTTTATAATGCCCGACAGATAAAGAAGGATACGATGATTACCCTAACCATCGCTATCCTGATTATTGTTGTGTTTATCTCGTTGGCATTCCGAAACTGGTGGGCGATGATTCTTATATCACTTCCCGTGCTTTTCGGAGGCTTATTTGCCCTTGCGTTGATCTACTTTATTAGTGGCTCGATGTCTTCTATTGCCATAGGCGCAGGTGCGGCGGTATTCGGCATTGCCATGAGCTACTCCATCCACGTTCTTTCGCATCGCGAGCATACAAAAACAATTCCGCAGGTAATTGAGGAGTTAGCCTATCCGCTAACTATAGGAAGCTTCACAACTATCGGTGCATTCTTGGGATTACTTTTCACCAACTCGAAGCTTTTACGCGACTTCGGTTTATTTGCAGCATTATCGTTGGTTGGCACCACTATCTTTTGTCTGGTATTTTTACCTCACATGCTTTCGGAAAAGAAGCGCGAGAAAAAAAGCAAACTTTTGGAATGGATAGAGCGAGCCAACAGTTACCGATACGATTCGAACAAGTGGCTGATAGGTTTCATCGTCATTCTTGTTGGTGTTTGTTTCTTCTGGTATAATGATGTTCGCTTCGATAGCGATATGATGCACCTCAACTACGAGTCGGATGCGCTTAAAAAGACCGAACAAAAGATCAACTCGATATACAACGGAACAAGCAAGAAAGTTCTTTTTGTATCTGCATGTAAGAACAACGACAGTCTGCTTACTGCCTATGCTAGTATAAACAAAAAGTTAGCCTTACTCCAATCGGAGGGTAAAATCGAAAAGTCGCTTTCTGCTCAACAGTATCTTGTTCCGGTGGAGGTTCAAAAAGAACGTATCGAGAAGTGGAATAAGTTCTGGACAAAAGAACGTCGTGAGAGGGTTTGTGCACTTATCGAAGCGAATGCTGCTGCTCTTCAGTTTGCTCCTGGTTGCTTTAACGGCTTTAAAGATATTCTCGATAAAACTTACCAACCGATCTCTTTTTCGGCAAAAGAGCTTGCTGCATCACCCTTATTCAAGGATTGGGCTTCGTCTGCCGATTCGTTATCTATGCTTATAACGCAGGTTGCCGTAAAGGATAAGTATAAGGATGAGGTTTACCATCAGATGAGATCGGAAAAAGATTTGGTGGTTGTCGATCGTTCATACTTCGCTCAAAAGATGGCAGCATCGGTGAATAACGACTTTAACCTGATTCTTGTCATCTGCTCCGTTTTAGTTTTCTTAGCGTTGCTGCTTTCTTATGGTCGTCTTGAGTTAGCCATAATGTCATTTATTCCAATGGCAATTAGTTGGATCATTATTCTAGGGCTAATGGCAATCTTGGGAATAGAGTTCAATATTGTAAATATCATTCTTTCCACCTTTGTATTCGGTATTGGCGACGACTTTAGCATCTTTATTATGGATGGATTGCTGAACGAGTATAAGACGGGGAAGAAGATGCTCTCATCTCACAAAACTGCCATCTTCTTTTCGGCCTTTACTTCTATTGTAGGAATGGGTGCGTTGATATTTGCAGGCCATCCCGCATTACAATCCATTTCGATGATTTCGCTACTTGGAATGGTAGCCGTAGTGCTAATTTCATACACCGTACAACCGATAATCTTCAGACTTTTTATTGCATCACAAGTAAAAAGAGGTGGATTTCCATATACCATTCTTGGAATCGCCAGATCATTATTTGCCTATATTTTCTTTTTGTTTGGATGCATTTTTCTTCAGCTGCAAATGATGATTTCATGGATCATTCCGGTAAGTAAAAAGCGAAAGAAGTATTGGTTTCATGTATCCGTAAGTTTTGCAACTCGAGCTGTTGTAGATGTTATGTTTATGGTGCGAAAAGTTCGAATTAACAAGCATGGCGAAGACTTCAAGAAACCAGCAGTTATAGTTGCCAACCATCAATCGTTTATTGACATACTTGTGCTTTTAGGGCTTAATCCTAAAACAGTAATGGTTACCAATGGTTGGGTGTGGAATTCTCCCTTCTTTGGAAGAATTGTTCGCTATGCCGATTTCTACCATACCGCCAATGGATATGAAGCGTTAGCTGATTCTCTTAAGGAGAAGATTGCTGATGGTTACTCGGTGGTTGTTTTCCCCGAGGGAACCCGTTCTGTTGATGGTTCCATTAAACGTTTCCATAAGGGGGCGTTCTATTTGGCGGAGACGCTGAAGATGGATATCCTTCCTATAGTGCTTTACGGTAATGGAATGGTAATTTCTAAGCGACAGCCTTTCTTTATTAAGAAGGGAACTATTGTTACCGATATTATGGAGAGAATCCCTTATGGTAATACCCAATTCGGTAGCGGATATAAGGAAAAATCAAAAGACATAGGCGCTTTAGTGAGAGCAGAATACAGTAGCCTTTGCGATGAGTTTGGCAAAGCTGACAATCCTTACTTCTTTGAGGCACTAACCAATAGCTACACCTATAAAGGTCCTGTGCTCGAGTGGTACATGAAGGTAAAGGTTCGCATGGAAAAGCGCTACCGTGTTTTTGACAACCTTATACCTAAGGATGCAACCATAACTGATATCGGTTGTGGATACGGGCCGCTCTGCTTTATGCTTTCCATGTATTCGCCCAAGCGTACCATACTAGGAATCGATTATGACGAAGAAAAGATTGCTGTGGCTAACCATAGCTTCCTCAAAAATGAGAACCTTACTTTTGTTTGTGCCAATGCAGCCAAGTATGAAATACCATATTCTGACATATTTATTTTGAATGATGTCTTGCACTACATGGGCATAGATGCACAGGAGGCGCTTATCCAAAAATGCATAGCGGCGCTTAATCCAGGTGGCAAGATCATAATCAGAGATGGTGATACATCGAAGCAGGATAAGCATAAGGTAACGAAGCTAACCGAAAAGTTCTCAACAGAGATCTTCAAGTTTAATAAAACAGAAGGAGAGCTATGCTTCTCCTCTGCCGATCAGATTAAAGTAATTACAAAATCTAGCGGATTAAATATTAGCATAATGGACAATGATGTTCACACTTCGAATACGATATATATTCTACAAAAGCAATGAGTAAGTATGATGTTGTGATAGTTGGTAGCGGTCTGGGAGGACTGGAGTGCGCTGCTATACTATCGAAAGAGGGATACCATGTTTGTGTTTTAGAGAAGAATCCAATTATTGGTGGCTGCCTTCAGTCCTTTAAGAGAAATGGGCATCTGCTTGATACGGGATTTCACTATATCGGAAGCTTAGATCCGGGACAGATCCTCCATCAGTATTTTAAGTATTTTGGAATTTTAGATAAGGTAAAGCTTCGTCGCTTAGATGAGGATGCTTTTGATGTTATTAACTACGGAGGTTGCGAGTATAGCTATGCGATGGGCTACGACCGATTTGTTGATACCCTTGCAGAGAAGTTTCCTTCCGAACGATCAGGCTTGAAGGAGTACGCTAATAGGATAAAGAATATCTATGATCTTATTAGCGTAAAGCATTTGCAGAATGGCATTATCAGTGCAGGAGGAATGGAGTACTTCTCGCAGTCCGCCTCTCATATGATTGAGGAAACCGTAAAAGACGAGAAACTTCGTAATATTCTTGCCGGTAATGTAACGCTTTACGGTGGCGAACGCGATCATTCGATGCTATACCATCATGCTATGATTACGGGATCTAATATAGAAGGCGCATACCGCATTGTAGATGGTACCCAAAGCATTGCCGATGCTTTTGCGGATGTTATCCGATCGAATGGAGGAGAGGTGCTCAAACGCAAAGAGGTTACCCGTTTTATAGTGGAGAACAACAGAATTTCTGCGGTAGAGTTAAATGGAAGCGAGCGTATTGAGGCTAAATATTTCATATCGAACCTGCATCCTGCCACAACTTTTGATTTGGTTGATAAAACAAAGGCAATTAAGAAGGCTTATTTAACTCGCATGAATTCGATGCCCAATACCTATGGGCTGTTTACCGTTTACTTGATAATGAAGAAGGATTCCTTCCCTTACATCAACAGAAACTACTACCTTCACGAAGGTTCCGATGCGTGGTATGCAACGGCTCATCCAGAGGATAAGCGTGTAAGGTTCGCTTTACTTTGCAACCAGGCCAACAGCTACAACGAAAAGTTTGCCGATGTGGTTACAATTCTTTCTCCTATGTTTTTTGATGAGGTTGCGCAGTGGAGTGGCACAACGGTTGAAAGGAGAGGGGATTCGTACAAGGAGTTTAAGCAGGCGAAAGCGGAAGAAATCATTGATTTTGCTGCGCGATATATACCGAATATAAGGGAGAGCATAGAAAGGATATACACGGCAACACCTCTAACCTATAGAGATTATACGGCAACACCCCAAGGTTCTGCTTATGGGATTTCCAAAAGTTACAAAAATCCGTTGATATCGCTCATTCCTACAAAAACCAAGATCGAAAATCTCTTTCTAACAGGCCAAAACCTTAACGTACATGGAGCTTTGGGCGTTACGTTAACGGCAACGCTTACTTGCTCTGAGCTACTCGGTAAGGAATATTTGGCGAAAAAAATTGGGGCTGTTTAGTATGAAGAGAACTTTAAAGTATATATCCATTGGATTGCTAGCAATTTTTGTTTTGCTAGTTGGAACTATTACGGTACTTTATATAAGTGCTGATATGGGCACTCCTAAGGTTTCGGTTAACCTGAAGAATTACCAGGTTTTGGACACCAATGGTTTTAGAACCTGCAATGGGAATTACCTTCGTCAAAGCGAGAGCGGTCTTTGGGAGGCGTATATCCATGGAGATCCTTTAACTAGAGGCGTTGCAATGGGGCGTTTATCTCAAGACCTGTTAGCTTATCAAGAAAAGGTATTTGTCGATCAGATTAAGGAGATCATTCCTTCTGAGAGCTACCTGAAGTTCCTTCGTTTCTTTACCGTTGTCTTCAATAGGAATCTGGGCAAATATATTCCAGAGGAGTACAGAAAAGAGATATATGGAATTTCTCTTTCATGTACTGATGAGTACAACGCAATAGGGACTCCTTACGAGCGACAGCTAAACTACCATGCAGCACACGATATTGGCCATACCATGCAGGAGTATATGCTGGTGGGATGTAGCTCTTTTGCTGTTTGGGATAAAAAGAGCGAGGACTCTTCGCTACTGGTTGGGCGTAACTTCGATTTTTATGTGGGCGACGATTTTGCAAAGAATAAGCTTGTTTCTTTCGTAAATCCTCAAAGTGGCTATAAGTTTGCATCTGTTGGGTGGGCCGGAATGGTAGGTGTTCTTTCGGGGATGAACGAGGCTGGCCTTACCGTTACCATTAATGCTGCGAAAGGCGACATTCCTACGTCGGCGGCAATGCCGATTTCTATTCTTGTTCGCGAGATACTTCAGTATGCCTCAACCATCAAAGAGGCGTACGCAATAGCACAGAAGCATCACACCTTTGTATCCGAATCGCTCCTAATCGGTTCGACAAAGGACGGTAAGGCTGCAATTATCGAAAAAACTCCATCGCAGATTGGGCTATTCGAAAGCAAGAGCGATCGTATAATATGTACAAATCACTATCAGTCTGAGACCTTTAGGAACGATCCGAAGAACATTGAAAATATTGCAACCTCCGATAGCCCGTACCGATATAGGCGTTTGGAAAAGCTTTTGGAGGATAAGAAACCGCTAAGTCCGAACTTGGCTGCTAAAATCCTTCGAGATAGGTTAGGCGTGAACGGAGAGGATATCGGATTGACCAACGAGAAATCGCTCAACCAGTCCATCTGTCACCATTCCGTTATCTTTAAACCGAAAGAGGGTTTGATGTGGGTTTCTACCACTCCATGGCAGTCGGGCAAGATGGTGTGCTACAGCTTAAAAAAGATATTTGCAAATCCCGATTTTAGCAGAGAACTTGCCGATAAGAAGCTGACTATTGCTGTTGACTCTACCTTTATCCGAAACGACTATGCAAGAATTGTTGAGTTTAGGGCGTTGGCTAAGCAAATCAAAAAATCTATTAGTACAGACAGTCCGTTAAGTGCCGATTCGCTGAATAAGCTAGTGGCTGTAAATCCGAATATGTACCACACGTACGAGCTACTTGGAAACTATTACGCCCATTTCGACAATCCCGCAAAGGCTGCCTATTACTGGAGGATGGCTCTTAAAAAGGAGATTCCTCGGGTAAATGAACGCGAATCAATTGAGAAAAAGATTAAAAATCTCAGCAAATGAGAAAGGATCAAAACATTCAATTTTTGTCTCCCGCGGAGATAAAGGCCTACCAAGAGGCTCGTCTTAAAGAGGAATTGGTATATCTTCAGTCCAAGTCGAAGTTTTACTCGCACATGTTTAGCGAGTATAAGATAGATATTAGCAAGATAGAGCATATAGAGGATTTGGCTCACCTGCCGGTGACCACAAAGCGCGACCTGCAGCTCCACAACGAGGACTTTATCTGCGTGGATAGAAGCGAGATTATCGATTACGTTACCACATCGGGCACGCTTGGCGATCCGGTTACCTTTGCCCTTACCGATGCCGACTTAGACCGCCTAGCCTACAACGAGGCTCTTTCGTTTACCACGGCTGGCTGTTCCAAGCAGGATATCATTCAGCTGATGACCACCATCGACCGTAGGTTTATGGCTGGGCTTGCCTATTTCTTAGGAGCAAGGGAGTTGGGCTGTGGCGTTATTCGAGTAGGAAATGGCATTCCAGAACTTCAGTGGGATACCATTCGACGTAATCATCCCAGCAGCTGCATGGTGGTTCCTTCGTTCCTCCTTAAGCTGATAGATTTTGCAGAGGCAAATGGAATAGACTACCTCAATAGCCCACTAAAGAAGGCTATTTGCATTGGGGAGTCGCTTCGGAATAACGATTTTTCGTTGAATACTCTTGGAAAGAAAATCAGCGAGCGTTGGCCAACACTTGCTCTTCATTCTACCTATGCATCTACCGAAATGCAGTCGTCGTTTACTGAGTGCGAATGCCATAATGGAGGGCACCATCAGCCCGAACTTATAATCGTTGAGTTTCTCGACGATAACAATCGTCCGGTTAAGGATGGAGATGCAGGTGAGGTTACCATTACTACGTTAGGTGTTAAGGGGATGCCGTTGTTGAGATTCAAAACTGGAGATATTTGCTACCATACCATGGAAAAGTGTGGTTGTGGACGACAGACGATGCGCTTAAGCCCTGTTTTAGGGCGCAAGGGGCAGATGATTAAGTATAAAGGTACAACCCTTTATCCAACGGCCTTGTATGATGTGCTTGATAACATTCCTGATGTGAAGAACTACATTGTAGAGGTGTACACCAACACGCTCGGAACCGATGCTATCTTGGTAAAGGTGGGTAGTGAGAACCATACGGAGGAGTTGGTTAAGCATATTAAGGATTCGTTTAGGTCAAAAGTACGCGTAGCTCCTGATATCGTTTTTGAACCAATTGAAACTATTGCAAAAAAACAGCTGCCCAAAATGAGCAGAAAAGCTATAAAATTTGTAGATTTCCGCGACAAAACAAAATGTTAACATTTAAATGCAAAGGATTATGAAAAAAGTTTTATGTGCAGCATTGTTGCTGTTTTCTTTTGTTTTTGCATTCGGACAGTCGAATCAATCTGCCAGTATGAAGGATGTAAAAAACATTACCTTCTATGGTGTCGATTTCTCTATTTCGAAGGCATATGGTGTGGTTAACACACCTTCGGAGCTTAAAAAAGCTTATACTGGCATTAACGGTCTTTTTATTACCGAATCTAAGAAGTTCAACGTTCCTTCTTTCTTTAAAAAGGACGAGGTTACTAACAACTTTGATTTGGTTAATAAGCTTAACGATGAAATGAACGAATCGAGCATGATTGTCAACAGCAAGAAGCCTGTTATTGCTCCAGAACAGCTTGCCGCTCATGTTAAGAGCTACAAAACCGGAGGTAAGGGTGTTGGGCTTGTATTTGTTGCAGAATGCTTGGATAAGCAGTTCGAAATAGGATACTACCATGTAGTATTTTTCGATGAGGCAACAGGAGATATTTTATATACAAAGGCAGTATCGGGTAAGGCTGCTGGTTTTGGTTTAAGAAACTACTGGGCTGGCTCAATCTATAAGATTATGAAGGATTGGAGGTACTAAAAAGTATAAATTAAAAGGAAGATGCCGGGATTTATCCGGCATCTTTTTTTTGCTTTTAGGATAGACTTAAAAAGAAGTAGGGAGGGAACTAATATATTTACTAGTTCCCTCCCTGTTCACATTCTGCTAAAACTATGAAAAAGAAGGAGGTCTATTGTAATCAATACAAACGACAACCACTATTTTGAATGCTGTATTATTGCAGATTTACTTTAGTAGAGTTGTAAATCCTTTATCATTAATTACTGATATTTTCGAGTTTTCTATAATTATCGCACGGGCTTTCCCTACACTGCGGTTATGATTGTTTTTTACGTTTACATCTATAACTTTTCCGTTCTGGTGTGTGGAGATTTCTTCGAAGATGGTATGCCCAACAACGATACGCTTTACGCCGTACTTTGCCAGAATCTCATTTAGAGTTTCCTTTTCGATAGGAGAGTACTTCTCATCGCTTTTAACAAGACCGCGAAACCATATAGGGCCCTTCGTGTCGAGGAGAAAGAAGGCCAACGAGCTTTTATCCTCCATGTTGTTTTTGCCAACGCCAAGGTAGTGGCGCATGGTATTGTTTACCACATCGAGCGTGAGGTTCTTTTCTAAGAACTCCTTGCTAAGTCCTGCATGTACGAAAAGGTTGTCGCCTATCTTCTCGATGAAATTTTTTGATCGAATCCATCTGCCCAGCTCGGTATTTTGGTCGAAAAGTTGCTTATAGTCAATTTTGAGGTACTCCGAAATATCTTCATACTTATCATCGGTATACTTGTAGTTGCCCGAAAGTACCATATCCTCATGATTACCAATAATGTAGTGTAGTTTTCCACCTGCTAAGGTCGATTCGTAGTCGAGCTTATAGCATAGCCATAGGATTGGGAGTACGTCGACACCACGGTCGAAAACATCGCCGATAATAACAAGGTGGTTGGTGCCGTATATCCATTCGTACCTGTCGTTAATAACCTTTCCTGCTTTAAGAATGGAAACGAATGCGTCAAAATCGCCATGCGGATCGGATAGCACAAAGGTTTTGGTTGGTTGAGGATAAGTGTTGGCTGGAATGGTAATTGGATGTAGCGAGAAGGTAAAATGATGGTTGGCTTCCTCGGAATATACTTCGAAGGATTTGGGAAGTGCACTGTCTGAATACCGGATGTTGGATACCTCGCCCTTATTGTTTGCCGTAATAACGTTTACCTCTTTCTTCTTATAGTATATATAGGGACCATCGGCATGGTAAATGTCCTTTTCATGCTCGTGTTTGTCTGCTAGTACTGCAAGGCACGATAAAAGGAGAATAAGAGAAAAAGTTGTCTTAAGATTTAAAAACTTGGTAATCATAGCCGTCTATTGATTTGAGTGCTGGTTTTCTGAACTATTTGTTTGCGCACCATAGTTCTTTGCTGTTGATACAATCTGTCGCTTGTGCTTTATTCGTACTTTGATCTAGTATTTAGGTGCACGATGTACTCGTATTTACCTTCTTCAGGTGGCAAATTGTGAAATTTGGAGATATTTTTTACAACTCCGTATGATCGATTATGTTTGAAATGGGAAAAACGTCATCATGGATTAATAGGCGGTTAACCGTATGTATTTATTGTTGTAAAAAGGGGGAAGTATAAGCTGCTATTTTCCTTCCCCCTTCAGTTTGTACAATATTTATTTATAGTTGAAAAACCTCAATAAAGACTAATACCCAGAATTTTGTTGATCTCGCATGTTAGGGTTGGCATCCATTTCGTACTTTGGGATAGGAAGTACTATCTTGTAGTAATCCCAATTGAACTTCCTAGCCGCATCAGTAAGTGCAGTAAGGTGCGATTTCCCCTTTCTTTCGATGGTGATGCCATTTCGCATGGCATCGAAGAAACGATGACCCTCGCCAAAGAACTCTTTTCGGCGTTCAGTGAGCACCTGGGTGAGCGTTACTGTTCCGGTTACTGATTTTTCGGGATTTGCTCTAGTTACAATTGCATTCAGATATTTTAGCGCCTTGGTGTTATCGAGGCTTTTAACAGCTGCCTCTGCTGCTATTAAGTAAACCTCCGAAAGACGAAGGACTGGCACGTCAGACATACGCGTATCTTCATCGGTTCCGTTTCCAATGAACTTTAGCAGGTACTTACTGGGGACTAACAGATTTCGGACATCCTTAGCATCCTGTTTTAAAAGCGTTTTAAAGTCATCGGAAGCAATAATATCCTTATACCCTTTTTCGTAGTATAGATATCCGATGGATTCGTTACTAGCGTTGTCTGTAACCGTATTGATTATCTTGAATAGCACCTCTGTATCTAAGCCGCCTACCCATGCCGTAACGTATTCGGCATTAGTCCAAAGGCGATACTTGTTGGCTAAGGCATCTGTAATGGCTTCTTCAGCCATTGCTAAGGCATTTACGTTATCGTTCTTGTAAAGATAAACGCGTGCTAGAAGGGCTTTTGCTGCAACTTGCGACATTTTCCCTTGTTTTTTAGAGTTGGTGAGAAGTGGGATTGCCTCCTTAAGATCCGCGATCACCTGATCGTAGCATTGAGCAACGGTACTACGCTTTGGTCTATCGAGATAGCTAGGGGCTTTTAGCATAATTACACCACCTAACGATGCTCCATTATCCTTGGTGTAAGGATATCCGTAAACGCGAGTAACATCAAAAAGGGCCAATGCGCGAAGCGCTAATGCTTGCCCTTTAATATCGGCAGGAACAAAGTTGGGGTCGGCTGCAAGAATATTATTTGCAAGTCGAATAACCTTATAAGGGAACTTCCATAACGATGTAGGAGCGTTATCCTTATTGTACTGAAACAGGTAAAAATCGGCGCAGCGCTTGGTGTTGCTATAGGCTTGCGCATCTTCACCGGTAACGTCGCCGTAGTAGGTCATGCGGGCGCCATAGTACTCGTAATTCTGCATTGTGCTATATATACCATTAATGGCATACTCTGCATCTGTTGTTGATCTTATCGCCTTATCTGTTTCTACTGCATATTGTGGATCTAGGTTCATCCAGGTATTATCGCAAGAGCAGAATAGTAAGGACATCGTCAAATAGAGAAATATATTTTTCTTTTTCATGATTGTCTAGTTTAATGCTATTGAATTAGAAGTTGAGTTCAACACCAAAGGTCAGCGTTTTTAACGGAGGCAGCTCGAAGTAAACAGAGCCACTTTCCGGTACTTCTGGATCGTAGTCGTCGTAAGCAGCCCAAGTGAGGAGGTTGGATGCCGAAAAGAACACTCGTGCCTTGGTTAAGCTGATTGATTTTGCCCAACGAGAAGGAAGCGATGCTCCAACGGTGAAGTTTTTAAGCCTTAGATGGTCGGTGCTATGAACACGACGTGTAGAACTCCAGTCGCTCATTGCCATGCTGTTATCAACGATAAAGATTTCGTACTTTGCATGATCTCCTGCCTTTTTCCATCTATCTCTATAGTATGTAGGTATGTTGCCATCAGGTTCGCTACCGCCATGCTCGAGCTTTTGAGCCCCATTGTCGTACGAATACCCACCTAATGAATAGCTAAACGTAAAGCCTAGATCAATAAACTTGTAGTTGATATAGTTGCTTATCCCTCCTGTTAGTTTAGGGCTAATCGACTTGCCAACAATAGGGTTTGCCTTCGAAGGGTCTTCCGTAATATCCTTTACCAGTTTGCCGTTGGCATCTACAGTGTTGGTGTAGAACTGAGGCATTCCGTTTGAAGGGTTAATGCCAGCAAATTCTCTAAGGTATAATGTATAGTAGGGAGATCCTACTTTGCGGATTTGGCTTCCGCTTGGTATTTGTTGTTGAACTCCATCTAGGCGAAGAATTTCATTCTTATTGTGTGAAATGTTGATAAAGGTCGTCCAATTGAAATCTTTTTGCTGAATATTGGTTGTCTTTATATCAACCTCGATTCCCCTATTGAGCATTTGTCCTTCGTTAGTTAGGATGGTTGAGAAGCCAGATGTGAGGGTTAGTGGTTTGTCTATAAGCAAATCTTTTGTTTTTCGTTGGTACCACTCGGCCGTAAGGTTAATGCGGTTAAATAGGGATAGATCTATACCCAGATTTATGTTATAGTTTGACTCCCAAGTTAGGTTTTCGTAGGCGATTTGACTTTCGGCAATGCCAGGAACACCGTAGTAGTCATTCCCGTAGCTGGTAAGGTTTAGGTATCCGTAGTAGTCTGAAGGAAGAGTTGCATTAACCCCGTATGATGCTCGAAGCTTCATGTCGGTGATGATATTACTGATCGAGTTCATAAAATCCTCGCCCGTTACACGCCATGCGCCAGATACTGACCAGAAGTTTCCCCATCGATTTTTGCTCGCAAGCTTAGAGCTACCATCGCGGCGGAAGCTTCCACCAAGGTAGTACTTGTTATCGTAGTTGTAGTTTAGCTTCGATATGTACGAAACCATTCGGGTTTGTCTGAAGTAACCACCCACTGCGTATGGAATGGAGCCATTTTCGATATCCCTATCGTTGATGCTGGGAAAGTTCTTTTTAGTGCCGTAAAGCTCATCCCTGAACTTAGAGTCAACTTCGTAACCGATAACGGCATCGACGTTATGCTTTTCTTTGAATGTTTTTTCGAAGGATAGGATATTGGTCCAAACCCAGTATTTACGATCGCTGTATACCTTGTCGGTTCTACCGTTGTCCTTTGCACCGTCCGAGGTTCTTGGATCGCGCCAGCTTCGGCCCTTGTTTATGGAAAAGTCGTAGCTAAAGGTGCTCTTAATCTTCAAGTTACTGGTAAGGTCGTAGCTTCCGAAAACGGTGTTGAAAGAACGGTTGATCCACTCTTTATCGTAGTTTAAATCAGCGGTTGATTTAGGATTTCTATCGCCGTTGCGAGGAAAGTCGGTTGCGTAGCTGCCATCCTGATTGAATGGAGCATTGGAAGGTGTAACTGTGTTTTTCGACGAGTATAGAGGAGAGGTGTATACGCTACCTTCGGTATTTACATCCTGTTGAACTTCGGAGAAGAGAATGTTAGCCCCAAGTTCTAGCTTTGGAGTCATTTTGTAGCTAACGTTTAATCTTCCAGAAATTCTCTCGAGTTCAGATTGATACGAAACCCCTTCTTGTTGGGTATATCCAATAGAGGTGTAGTACTTTAGCTTATCGGAGCCTCCTGTTGCCGATACTTCGTAGTTTTGGTGAAATCCTTTTCTAAATAGAATATCTTCCCAATCGGCCCAGCCATTCCATGGCTTTGGAGCATATTCGTCGATCTTAGAGTCTGCATAAGTTTTTGCGTCTGCAGCGCTAAGATCATTCTGGATGGTTGCTTGGTTGATTAATCCCTCGTAGATAAGGTTTCTACGCTCTTCTCCTCCCATAGGAGTCCTGTACCTCGTGGCAAAATCAGTAAAACCCCAGTCGCCCTTAAACGAGAAGGTTGGCTTTCCTGATTTTCCGCTTTTCGTTTTAATCAAAATTACGCCGTTGGCTGCTCTCGATCCGTAGAGCGATGCTGCGGCTGCATCCTTAATGACGGTGATGTTTTCAATATCGGAAGGGTTGATGGTAGACATGATGTCAAGACCTCCATTAGAAGTACCCAAGGTGCTTATGTTCCCCGAGGTTACGGGTACGCCATCGATTACGTATAGCGGATCGTTGGAGGCGTTGAATGACCCCATACCTCTAATACGAATTTGGGCTGCAGAACCAGGCTGATTGGAAGAGCCTGTGAGTGTAACTCCTGTAGCAACACCTTGTAGCATCTGGCTTAGGTTGGTGGTAGGGATATCTTTTAACGCTTCGGTCTTAACCGAGGCTGCCGATCCTGCATAAGCTGACTTCTTGTACGTTCCGTAGCCGGTAATGATTACATCTTCTATCATCTGGGCGTCGTCTTCCATGGTAATCGTTATAGGTACTCCATTGCGTGGAGCCGCTATTTCAACGCTTTTCATTCCCACAAACGAGACAATTAGCACTTTGTCATTGGGACCAATCTTAAGAGTGAACGTACCATTGTTGAGGGTTGCTACACCCTTACCGGTACCTTTTACAGCAATGGTGGCCCCTACAATTGGATTTCCAGATTTGTCGACAACTTTTCCTTTTACCTCAGTGGATTGTTGCGAGTTAGGTGGTAAGATTTCCTTGTTCTCCTTTGCGACCGAGGTCTCAGCCTGGCCGATCAGTGCTACAAGCAGCATGCATGCGAATGCAATTGATTTGCGCGTAGTAATTTTCATAGATCTGGTTTTAATTAGATTTTAGGTCTAACGAAGTGTTTTTGTTAGGCGTAGTTCATGGCAAAATGAAAGGCGCACCATACTAAATAGGAGGCATGGCTAGTACATTTCTCTTGCAGAACAAAAATTGGTAAATGATATTGATGGCCGTTATTTTGGAGGGTAACAAGGTACATACAGCCGGCCTGTCTGTATGATACAATTGTGATACAAGAAGTGTAAATTCTAGGTAACTACTTGTCTACATTGTGGCTAGAAAATCACATGTGCAAACTTCGCTGTTTGATAAGCCTAATTTCTTTCGAAGGCGAGTTCGGGCTACATTGATGCTGTGGGGCGTTTGTCCGGTAATTGTAGAGATCTCCTTGGTGTTCATGTTGAGCTTAAGGAAGGCGCACAACCTTTTCTCATTTTGGGTAAGATCGGGAAAAGAAAGGAGCAGCTTTTGGTAAAATTCGGGATTCACAGCAATAAAGCGGTGCTCGAATTCATCCCAGATTGCTTTCGAGGTATTTTCTCTTTCTAAATCATGGATTATTGAAGATAGTTCGCGGCGAACATCGGTAGAGTAAGATGTAGAACGGGCGTAAAGTTTTTGAATAATTGCCTTATTGGTTTCCTGTTGCTGGATCATTTGGAGCGAGTGGAGGGCCAACTCCCGGTTCTTCTCGTTTAGATCGGTTTCTACCTTACATTTTTCCTCTTTTAGGGTATGCTGAAGCTGGATGTGCTTCCTAACAATGCTTTTGTGCTTATTGCGGATGTAGTGTATGGTTAAAACAAATGAAATGCAGATCAGAATGAAGATTACTAGCAGGAAAAAGGATTTTTGTTTGGCGCTGTTTCGCGACATCTGATCTTTGCTGGCCTCAAAGTTCATCTCCAAGCGGGCGATCTCTAGCGATTTTTGGCTGTTGAGTATTATCTCTTGCAGGTTGAGGTATTGGTTCTGATATTCTAGCGCTTTCTGGTACATCCCTGCTTTTTGGTAGGCTTCGGCTAGCTTATCGTAGGATTTTAGGATGCGTTCGTGTAGCTTGTACTGTTTTGCTAGGCTTAAGGCTTTACGGTAAAAGTATACCGAAGAATCGATTCGGCTAGTTGCCTTGTAGTAATCTCCAAAGTCGTTATAGTTCGAAACCTGATTTCAGGGGTCGAAATTTTTGGAAAGATAGTATTGAGCTTTTCTTAAAGCAGCATACGACTCCTTGTACTTCCCCATTTTAAGGAGTACTCCTCCCACGTTGCCATTATATATAGCAATGGATTTTGTGCTTAGCTTCGATTTCCCTATGTTGCTTTTATGGTAAAAATCTAGGGCTAGCTCATTTTTGCCCATCTCGGAGTATATGGTTCCAAGATTGTTAAAAGCAGAAGAGATGCCTTCGCTGTAACCCAATTCTTGGCTTATAGCCAACGTTTTTTGGTAGTATGCTAAGGCTTTATCGTATTCTCCAAGGTATTTGTAAAAGCTTCCGATGTTGTTATAGCATCGGCGTTGACCCATTAGATCCTTCTCTTCGATGTAGAGGTTTAAGCCTTTAACGGTTGCCTTGAAGCCTAAGTCAAAAATCCCTACTTTTTTGTAGCAATCTCCAAGCTTGTAGTACGCTTCGGCCAGATTAAGTCTGCTATTATCTTTTGAAAATAGGGCTATCGCCTTTTTATAGCATGCAATGGCCTTCTCGTACTGGTAGTACTTTTTCTCTAGCGAGGCCTCGCTAATAAGTACCTTTCCGAGGAGTCTAGGATTGCAATCTTTGGCAAGCAAAGCTTTCGCTACTTCGATCTTCTCGAAAGAATGAATTGCATTTTTGTCGGAGAGGATGCTTTTCTCGGAGATTAGGCTGTCGATTTTAGACTCAAGAAGCTGCGCTTTTTCCGTTTTATGATTGTTGTACGAGAAGATTGCTGCTAATGCGGTAACAATTGCTACCGCCAAAGCGATTATTGTAATAGAGAATGAAAGTCGTTTCTCTTTTACGGGTACGAGTAACGACTTAATCGATTCTCTTAGCTTGGAGTTCTTCCCTTTAATCATAGTGCTGCAAAATCTGATGGATTTAGCTGTTTACTGCTGCATTTGGCTTTTGTTTGCTGCAGAGTTTTTGGCGCATCTGCTTCAAGAGTCCAATAATAACAAAAATAAGGGAATAGGCAATGTTTGCCTTATTGCAACCTCAATGTTTGTTGTGCAGCTGCCTATATCGGCTGATAGGTAAAGTTGTACCCATTCTTCAATCCGACATCAAACCTGCCATCGGAGATGCTGATGAGGCTGCCGTTTTGCATTGCGCTTAATTCGAAGTAGCCCGAGAGGATCATTTCGGTATACTTTCTATCTATAAAAATCTTTTGTACCCGCTGAAAGGTAAGAACTCCTTGTCCGACCGAAAGCTTTGTTCGTACGCCGTTTCTTTCGAGGTAGACCTGAAAGGAGGGATCGTTTAGCTGGTAGCTTTTCCCGTTGAGTAGGGAGAAATCTTCGGCGTTTTTGAGGAGGATGCTCGATGTTTTGACGATGAGTGAAACCTTCTCGTCGTTAGAGTGGAATTCCTCGTAAATTTCGCCGTTAAATTGAAGTTCGGTGGTGGTGCTATAGGCAATTGCCTTAAAGGGGAGCGCATTGTCGTTGTAAATGAAAACTTCCCTATCGAGGTAGGCCCCAAAGGTGTTGTAGCCCCATTCGGTGTAGGCGGGTAGCCTCGAGTCGTCGGAGTCGGGGATAAAGATGGACTTTTTTAGGTCGGACTCGCGGCTGCATGAGCATAGGGCTACAGCGGCTAGTAGGAGGTATGCTATTTTTTTCATCGGTTTTACAGTATTGGATAGTAAATGTAGAGCTGTGCGCCAATGCCAATTCTATTCTTTGCAAAGGTAGAGGCATTGGTGCTGATGATGTAGGAGGGGGCGTTGAGCTCGAAGCTTACGTTAACGCCATCGGTGTCGCCCAGCTTGAAGCCTAACCCTGGATTAAAGGTTGTAAGCACCGACGAGGGCGTTCCTATTGCACGGCCAACCTGCTGCTCGTAAGGGTTCATGGATGTGGTAAGAAAATCGACGGTGTTTTTATTGCCAACTCTCATGCTGAAATCGAATCCCAGCTTAAAGAAAAGCCTAAAGAAGCGAGGTCTTGTGGTGTAAAAGCGAAAATCGAGAGGAATACCGAGGTAGTCGGCCTTTTGCGTTACCTTTTCTACCTGAGCGTACTCCGTATTGGTGCCATTCTGGTTGTACAGAACGTAGAACTTGGTTTTGCTGTAGCTAAACCAGGAGTCTCGGTTAATTTCGCTTTTAACCTGCGTATAGCGGATGCCGGTGGAAATGCCTAAGTATCCGCTAGAGGAGAGCAGCTCGGCTTTTATCCCATAGTAGGTTCTGTGGGTGCTCGTGCGTAAGTCGTAGCTTCCGGATTGGTCGAAAAAGGTAACCGATGATGTGGCCCTAATGGCATCGTTCTCTTTTAGGTCGGTGCTGTAGGTGCTGGTTCCGCAGTCGATGCCAAGGCTTAGCCTTTTTAGCTCCTGGCCTTGAGCTGCTGCGCTAATGCTGATTGCCAGCAGGGTTGTGTAAAGTAACTTTTGAGGTTTAACCATATGTAAAACGTGTTTGTTTATTGCTTAGTTGGGCTGTTTTGTGCGTGCGTTAGGCCGCCTAAAACTCCATCGGCATAAGGGGATGCTTGCGATAGGGCATTTGTTGCTATATGATTCCAATGGCATCCAAGAACTCCTTAATTCCGTTAAAGCACATTTGTACTCCGATGGTGGCAATTATAAGGCCCAGGATGCGGATCAGCGGCGACATCAGGTTGAAGCGGTTGAGGAAGCCTCCTAGGTATTTGGAGTGCACCATGATAAGCGCGTTGGTTGCAATTACGGCAACAATGGCCACGATGGTTACCACCACGCCCTCCTGGTTGGGAAGCGTAACCGCTGCGGTTATGGTTCCGGGGCCTGCAATCATGGGCATGGCAATGGGCACTGCCGAAACATCGTTTAGGCGCGTTTGGGCATCGAGCCTAATGAGGATGCCCTGCTGCAGGGCAATAAAGCCGTTGTAGAGAAGCACAAATCCGCAGGTAATGCGGAAGGCGTAAAGGTTTATGTTGAAAACATAGGTGAAAATGGCGTTGCCCAGCGCCAAAAAGAGCAGAAGAATAACCAGCGCAACGGCATTCGACTTTAGGGCTACATAGCGGCGCTCGCGCTCGCCCAGCTTCGCGTCGAGCGAAAGCATGACGAATATCTTTTGTATTGGGTTTACCAGCGCCAGCATGGTAACGTATACCGAAAGGAACTGTTCGGCTCTGATGCTAAATAGGCTCTCCATCGTTAACGGCTATTTGAGTTTTTCGAAAGCGTTGCCTTATGCTACTGCCCGCGTAAAGGTAGCAAACATTGGTGGTGGATGCGCCTTTTGCGCTACGTTTTTGCAAGGGCGCACGGTTTGGCAAATAAATGCTAAAATGGGAATGCGGCGCAACAACCTGAGGCTGTACGCTGTTCATAAGAAAAAGGAGTTCCAACACCCTGTAACACGTAAGCGAATGAAGACGGCTAGCCAAAAGCTCCTGCACGAGCATAACGCAATTCTGGTTGCTCTGGAGGTGATCGAAAAAATGTGCCTCCACGCCCAAAACAACAAGAGCGTAGACCCTGAGGACATCAACGAAATGGTAGATTTTCTTACCGTATTCGTAAACAACTGCCACCACTGCAAGGAGGAGAAGCACCTATTCCCGGCCCTCGAGGAGGTGGGCGTTAAGAACCAAAACGGACCGATAGGCATGATTCTTGGCGAGCATCAAAAGGAGCGCCTATTCATTCGGCAGATGCAGGACGCCATTCGTGATGGCGAAATCCGCAGGGAGGAGTTTGTAGAGGCCGCCTCGGCCTACATTAGCCTGCTGCGGACTCACATCGTAAAGGAGAACATGGTTCTATTTCAGATTAGCGATATCAAGTTCACCGAGGAAACCCAAAAACGGCTGCTCCTAGAATTCGAAAGCATCGAGCGGGAGGTTATTGGCGAGGGCCGTAAGCAGGAAATCATCGCCTCCATTAAAGCGTTTAAGAAAAAGTACGCGTAGCAAAAGGCGGCAGCGAAAGGTCACGGGCTATGCGCCCATTGATGCGAGGTGTATGGATAGCCCCAGCTGCGTGAATACTTCCGCGTAACATGGTTTGGCGCCAGCGTAACACTCCTTACGATCAGCGTAACAGGAATTATTGCTGGCGTAACACTCTTCACGATTAGCGTAACAGGCATTATTGCTGGCGTAACACTCTTCACGTTTAGCGTAACAGGCATTATTGCTAGCGTAACATTCTTTACAGTCAGCGTAACAGGAGTTATTGTTAGCGTAATACTCTTTACAGTCAGCGTAACAGGAGTTATTGCTAGCGTAACACTCTTCACGATCAGCATAACCGGGAATATTGCCAGCGCATCATTCTTTACGACCAGCGTAACGGGGAGTATTCACGGAACTGTGTCTACCATATTTTCTCGGAAGCAGGAATTACACCTGCCTTTTAGGTTAGGCCTCTTATCGGAGCAAGGGTGGCGAGGGAACGGAGCCACTTGTATACCCTTGCTCCGATAAGAGGCCTAGCCTTCCTTTG
>NZ_SLWB01000016.1 GCF_004340205.1 Acetobacteroides hydrogenigenes | reverse complement strand
TTGCTATTCTCACGTCTTCTTTTCTGATTAATGGTCGCAAACTTACCGAATCATGGTAAATTTCACTGGCCATTCCTGTGCTGCAAACATACGAGGATAAATGATCAATTTAATTTTTTCTATGGGCCAGAGTTTCAGGGATTCTACAACTATGAAAAAGCGGATGAGATAACATCTTATAACGTTATTCAAAGTACAAAGACTACTACTTATGGGATAGGGCTTGGGTTTATCTTAGGCTTTTCGTATAGCATTACTTCCAATGTATCATTATCGGCAGAAATTGTTCCAAATTTTACCTATCTAAAAAGTAAGAATGATGATATAACCGTTAATTCATATAACTTTGAATTAAGCAACCAGCAGGCAGGTATTACAATTAGCTACAAATTTTAGATTGAAATCTGCTGATACGATAGAATCTGATAAAAGAAGAGCCGTTGCACCTGCAACGGCTCTTCTTTTATCTATCTAACAGTATGGCTCAAATTCCGCAGCACCAAATCGTGCTACGTGTGTCGTGCTACTTGATACTACTAAATCACCTCCGCAATTCTGCGTCCCACCTCGGTGGTCGAATGGGGGTTGATGGAGTTTAGGTCTGCGGTGAGGAATCCCTCGGCAACCACCTTGTCCACCGCAACACGGATGGCCTTCCCTGCAACGGTTTCGCCCAAGTCCTCGAGCATCATGGCTGCCGAAAGGATGGTGGCAATGGGGTTGGCAATTCCCTTGCCCTTTGCCTGGGGGAAGCTGCCGTGTATTGGCTCGTAGAGCGACACCTTCGAGCCCTTCGATGCCGATGGCAGCATGCCCAGCGAGCCGGTAATAACGCTGGCCTCGTCGGTAAGGATATCGCCAAACATATTCTCGGTGAGCACCACGTCGAAGTAGGTGGGCTGCAGGATCAGCTTCATGGCGGCGTTGTCCACAAACATGTAGTCGACCACTACCTGAGGGTAATCCTTCTCCATTGCCTGCACGGTTTCCCTCCACAGGCGCGAGGTGGCTAGCACGTTGGCCTTATCCACCACGGTTAGCTTCTTTCGGCGCGTCATGGCGTACTCGAAGGCCATTTTGGCCACGCGGGTAATCTCCTCCTTGGTGTACACGCAGGTGTCGAAGGCGGTTTGCCCGTTCTCGCTACGGCCGCGAGGCTCGCCAAAGTAGATTCCACCGGTTAGCTCGCGGATAACCACAAAGTCTGCCCCTTTGGTGATGCTTTCCTTAAGCGGCGATAGGTTTAAAAGGCTGTCGTAGGCCGCAACAGGACGGATGTTGGCGTATAGGCCGAGCGTTTTGCGCATGGCAAGCAGTCCCTGCTCGGGTCGAACCTTTGCCGATGGGTCGTTATCGAACTTCGGATCGCCAATAGCGCCGAAGAGGATGGCGTCAGCCTGCTCGCATATCCTTTGAGTCTCGGCAGGGAAGGGCGATCCAACCGTATCGATGGCAATACCGCCAATAAGGCCCTCGCTGTAGTCGAACTCGATGTTAAACTTGCGGCCAACGGTTTCTAAAACTCTTACGGCCTCGTCTACAATCTCGGGACCAATCCCGTCGCCCTTTAGGACGGCTATCTTATATGTGTTCATTACTTTTTGCTTTGTTCGTATGCTTCAATCTTATCTTTCATGCTCACCAGGTAGTCCACATCGTCGTACCCGTTCATCAGGCACTCCTTTTTATAGGCTCCAATGGCAAACGATTCCTTCTCATCGCCTAGGCTAATGGTTTGGTTGGGCAGATCAATCGCTATTTGGGTTGATGGATCGCTCTCGATGGCCGTAAAGAGCCTTTCGAGGAACGCCTCGCTCACCTGCACGGGCAGCAAGCCGTTGTTGAGGGCGTTACTCTTAAAGATATCGGCAAACATGCTCGATACCACGGCCTCGAAGCCGTAATCCTTGACGGCCCAGGCGGCATGTTCGCGGCTAGAACCGCAGCCGAAGTTCTTTCCAGCTACCAGAATCTTTCCCGAGTACTTCGGACTGTTTAGCGGAAACGACTCTACGATACTATTTTGCTTGTCGTAGCGCCAATCCCTAAAGAGGTTCTCGCCGAAGCCCTCGCGCGTGGTGGCCTTAAGGAATCGCGCGGGGATTATCTGGTCGGTATCTACGTTGTCCACTCTCAGCGGCACTGCAGACGATTGTATGATGGTTACTTTTTTGTTTGGCATGGTTCTATGTTCTTTTACGTTGGTTTGGTATCACGTATCAAGTATCACGAATCACGAATTTCTAAAATTTCATATCGCACATCTCATTTCTCATATCTTGATACTTGATACGTGCGTCGTGATACGCGCTTAAAGAAACGTCCTCGGATCGGTAATTACCCCCGTAACCGCTGCGGCAGCGGCAGCATACGGTCCGGCAAGGATGGTTCGCGCTCCGGGACCCTGTCGTCCTTCGAAGTTACGGTTCGATGTCGATATGCAAAGTTCTCCTTCAGGGATCTTGTCCTCGTTCATCGCCAAGCACGCCGAGCAGCCGGGTTGACGAAGGGCGATGCCTGCTTCGGCAAAGATTTGGGTTAGTCCTTCTGCCTCGCACTGCTTCTCTACCTGCTTCGATCCGGGAACAAACCAGGCGGTGACGCCACTGGCAACCTTTCGTCCCTTTACAATCTCGGCGGCCATCCTAAAGTCCTCGATGCGGCCATTCGTACAGCTTCCGATGAATACGTAGGAAACGGGTTTGCCCAGCAGCAGTTCGCCTTCGGATAGCTGCATGTAGGCAAGCGCCTTTTTAAGGGTAGCTTTGTCGCTTTCGTCGGTAAAATCCTTTTCCGAGGGGATGCTTTCCGAGATACCAATGCCCATGCCGGGATTCGTTCCATAGGTAAGCATCGGCTCGATGTCGGCAGCATCGAAGGTGAACTCGGCATCGAACGTTGCATCGGTATCGCTGTACAGCGTACGCCAGTAGGCTACGGTCTTATCCCAATCATCACCTTTTGGGGCAAACGCGCGACCTTTAACGTAGGCGATGGTGGTTTCGTCGGGGGCAATCAGTCCGCCACGGGCACCCATTTCTATGCTCATGTTGCAAACCGTCATTCTTCCCTCCATGCTTAGCGAGCGAAAGGCCTCGCCTGCGTATTCAACAAAGTAGCCTGTGCCACCTTTTGCCGTTAGCTTACCTATTGTATATAGTATAAGGTCTTTTGCGGTAACGCCCTTCTTCAGCTGCCCATTTACGGTGATGCGCATCTGTCGAGGCTTTACCTGAGGTAGCGACTGCGATGCCAAAACCATCTCCACCTCCGATGTGCCAATACCGAAGGCTATTGAACCGAAGGCGCCATGTGTCGCGGTGTGGCTATCGCCGCACACGTAGGTTCCACCGGGTTGGGTAACGCCCAGCTCTGGCCCTATGATGTGAACGATGCCCTGGTACTGGTGCCCAAGTCCGTAAAGATCCAAACCAAACTCTTTGCAGTTCTGCACCAGCTGCGCTATCTGCTTGCGCGATTGTTCCTCCTTAATTGGAAGATGCTGGTTGATGGTTGGAACATTGTGGTCGGCAGTTGCCACCGTTTTTAAAGGACGAAATACCCCAATGCCACGGCTGCGAAGCCCATCGAAGGCCTGTGGAGAGGTTACCTCGTGGATGTAGTGGCGGTCGATGTAGAGAATATCGGCTCCGTCTCCTGTGCTATGCACCACGTGTGCATCCCATATCTTATCGAAAAGTGTTTTTCCCATTACTAAAGAAAAATAGGGTTATAAAAATTAAGGTGGTTAAGTAAAGCGTCCCGTTAATTCAATTCTATCTAGCTGTAGCTATTGACTAGTTGGAATTGAATCTTAACAGAAAAGTACAAGTCACAATCAGTGCGATTCCCCTCCTTTTCAAGGAGGGGTGTCCGAAGGACAGGGTGGTTGCGAATCGGAATTCCAAGTCCTTGTGCTTTTTCTTAATGCTATAAACCACCCCCGGCTATGCCGACCCCTCCTTAAAAAGGAGGGGAGTAAGCCATGTTCATCCTTCCTTTTTTACATCTAGTTGCGCATGACGTTCTAGAACAATTCTATCAAACAATTTGTGAAAGAGCATCCAAGTATGCCTCTACGGTTGCCGTAATAACGTCGGTGTTGGCGCTAAAGCCATAGAAAACTTTTCCCTTGCTTTCAACCTGCACGTGCACCTTGCCCATGTCGTCGCTACCGCGTGTAATGGTGTGAATCAGCAGTTCCTCAAGGGTAGTTTTTGCAGTGATGATGGTTTTTACGGCATTTATGGCAGCGTCAATAGGGCCGTTACCCGTTTCGGTACCCTCCCAAACCTGACCTTCGTACTTTATACGGATGGTTGCAGTTGGAATAGCGCTTTTCCCGCATATAACCTGAAGTGATTCTAACTGGATCTTCCTGTCGAAACGAGCGGCTTTGCCCATTAGAGCCTCCAAGTCGTCGTTGTGAATCTCTCGCTTCTTATCGGCAAGATTTAGGAACTCTGCATAAACATCGTCTAGCTGTTTCTGGTCGAGCTTATAGCCCAAGGTGGCAAGGCGATGCTTAAGTGCTGCCCTTCCGCTTCGTGCAGTAAGCACAATCGACGATTCGCTTATGCCAACCTGCTTTGGGTTGATGATTTCGTAGGTTTCGCGGTTCTTCAAGAAGCCATCCTGATGGATGCCCGAGGAGTGGGCGAAAGCGTTACGTCCCACAATAGCTTTGTTGGCTTGCACGGGCATGCGCATAAGCGTAGAAACCAATCGGCTGGTCGGGAATATCTTTTTGGTGTTGATTGATGTTTCCAGATTAAGCCCCTTATGGCTCTTCATTACCATCACCACCTCTTCGAGCGAGGTATTGCCAGCCCGCTCGCCAATTCCGTTAATGGTGCACTCTATTTGACGGGCACCGTTTATTACTCCAGCAATTGAGTTGGCTGTTGCAAGCCCAAGGTCGTTGTGACAGTGGGTCGAGATAATGGCCTTATCGATATTCGAAACATTTTCCTTTAAGAATAGAATCTTTGATCCGTACTCCGAAGGTAAACAATAGCCGGTGGTGTCGGGAATGTTAACCACTGTTGCCCCTGCACCAATAACAGCCTCTACGATCTTAGCAAGGAACCGATTATCGGCACGTCCGGCATCTTCGGCGTAGAATTCAACATCCTCCACAAACCGTTTGGCGTACTTAACCGCGGCAACTGCCCGCTGGATTACCTCTTCGGGTGTTGCATTAAACTTGTACTTTATGTGATAGGGCGATACCCCAATTCCAGTGTGGATACGCGGATGCTTGGCGTAGCGTAGCACCTCTGCAGCCACCTCAATATCCTTCTCAACAGCACGGGTAAGCGCGCAAATGGTTGGCTCCGACACTGCCTTCGAAATCTCTACCACCGAGTTAAAGTCACCCGGCGATGATATGGGGAATCCAGCTTCGATAATATCAACGCCGAGCTTTTCTAGGGCGAGGGCAACCTCAATCTTTTCGATTGTATTCAGTTGGCAGCCGGGCACCTGCTCGCCATCGCGGAGCGTCGTGTCGAAGATGTACACCTTTTCTTTACTCATGGTATTGTGATTAAAATTGATAAACGATTGTGGAAAAAACGGGGTGCACCCAGTGGTGCGGAACTTGCTTGCCTTAGAGGAGTAGGAGGAGCAGGTTCGACAGGAGGAGTAGGAGGAGGGCTAGAAGTAGATGTGCAGCAGCATCAACCCGTAGTTCTCGGATTGCGTTGATGCTGTCGTATATGTAAACCTGATGGTTCTGCATTTAGTACTTGCTAGTTGTTCCTATCGAAATTTGAACTTTTGCAAGTCTAATTATTATTTTCGAAAATGAAGAGATGGCGAAATAAGGGGTAAAATTGCAGTTTTAGCGGTAATAGAGGCTTTATAGTTTACCGTTCTAATGAAAAGTGAGGTTTAAATTTACATTTTTAGAGAAAGGGTAGAGAAGATCTTTTGAAATAACACTGTGTTAAAATGAGCGAAAAGCGTGAGTGGTCACGCTTTTCTACTTAATTCTTTCAAATATTAGAAACCTATTAGTGCTTGGAGATGATATTTTTAGACAGTTTCCTGCAATCTCGTAATTTGTAGACCTAAGGGTGGTTGTTAGATAAGCATTAATTGTGCTACTAAAAGCGATGGGCTTTGCAGATCTACAAAAGGATGCCGATCCTGTTTCTGATTTAAGCTTATAGCTTGATTGAAATCCTTTAGATCCGGATGCGAAGTAATATCTCTCTCCTTTTAGGAACGTGATTTCAGCAGATTGTGAAGTTGGCAAAAACTGTACTTCTCCGGTAACAGTATTAATACAAGCTTTTAGCTTCCATTGGCTACCTTCTAAAAGCAATGAATCATCTTGCCTTTCTTTATCGCAGCTAACGATAAATGAGGCTATTGCTATAACAAGGGTGAGTCTTAATAATTGTGACATGGCAGTGTTTTTAATAAATTTGTATATAGTAAATATATCTTTTTTAATATAAAATTGCACACAAAGCATAAAAATTAATTTTTAAAGAAAGGAATTATTTGTGCGGAATTTGAGTTGAACTCATTTTAAAGAGAAATTATTATTGCTAAATTTGCACCACTTTGTCGACCCCGTAGTTCAGCTGAATAGAACGTCAGATTCCGGTTCTGAAGGTCGTGGGTTTGAATCCCGCCGGGGTCACTGTTAAAGCCTTACCTAATCAATTGTAGGTAAGGCTTTCTTGTTTCTTGTTAGATTCTACCGTGATCCTCCCTTTTTTATCTGTGAATTGTTTAACACTATATATAAACCTCGCTTTTTTTGATCACCCAAATCGATGTATTATTGCAAATAATTTTAAGTGCATTAATTCTTTAGGCTTGTTATATAATAGTCTTTAAAAAACGATGTAAACCATGTTCACCTTAATGTTTGTAGTGTTTGTTTTAGGTTATATTGCCATTGCCCTAGAACACCCTCTTAAGATTAATAAGGCTGCAACCGCATTGATCCTAGGTGCCCTTATGTGGACTCTTTATATGTGGGGTGCCGATTCCATTTTAGCAGGACCTGGTGCTGATGGGTTTAATGATTACCAAGCAACACA
Organism: Acetobacteroides hydrogenigenes; assembly: GCF_004340205.1. Lineage (NCBI taxonomy): Bacteria > Pseudomonadati > Bacteroidota > Bacteroidia > Bacteroidales > Rikenellaceae > Acetobacteroides > Acetobacteroides hydrogenigenes. The sequence goes on along the minus strand of NZ_SLWB01000016.1, from coordinate 91,632 downwards.
TTCTAACTCTAAACTGGAGAATGCTCCAGTAACCGAAAAATACATAAGCTATATTAGCAGTTTTCAGCTTATTGAGGTTCTTGGCGAACTCTCCAGCACCATTTTCTTCCTTTTGGCGGCTATGACTATTGTCGAAATTATAGACAAGTATGGTGGTTTTAGGCTGATAACTGAGCGAATTAAAACCCAGAAGCGAGTAAAGCTACTTTGGTTTCTATCCTTGTTAACCTTCGTTCTTTCGGCTGTACTAGATAACCTTACTACGGCTATTGTTATGGTTGCCTTGCTTCGGAAGTTAATTGGGGATAAAATGGATCGTTGGTTTTTTGCGGGAATGGTAATCATTGCAGCTAACGCTGGTGGTGCATGGTCGCCCATAGGAGACGTTACAACGATTATGCTGTGGGTAAAGGGTAACATTACTACGATGAATGTAATCCTTAAGCTATTTATCCCCAGTTTGGTGTCGTTGCTAGTTCCACTGGCCATTTTGTCTTTTAGGATGAAGGGCGATGTGATCCCGCCAGCGTCATCTTCAGCAAAAGCTGAAAGTAGCGAATTGCCTGCCGTTAGCGAACCAGAGCGCCAGTTTCTATTTTTCTTTGCCCTCTTTTCCTTGATAATGGTTCCTGTGTTTAAGGCAGTAACTCACCTTCCTCCCTTTTTAGGAATGCTACTAGGCTTAGGTATGGTTTGGATGTTAACGGAATTGCTCTACAGAAAGTATAATCTAAAGGAGTCGTATCGTCTGAGGGTTACCAAGATTGTAAAGGATGTAGATATGTCTACAATTCTGTTTTTTCTTGGCATTCTTTTGGCCGTTGGTGCGTTACAAGCATCGGGAATGCTTGGGGTTGTTTCTCAGTATCTCGATGGCAAAGTACACAATATTTATGTGATAAACCTGCTAATAGGTGTGCTCTCCGCTATAGTAGATAACGTACCTTTAGTTGCTGGTGCAATTGGTATGCATGAAATTGTAACGCCGGAAGCACTTCAACAGGTTGCAGATCCTGCCTATATGTCTGCTTTTACTGTAGATGGAACGTTTTGGGAGTTGCTCGCTTACTGTGCCGGAACAGGGGGGAGCATGCTGATTATAGGTTCTGCAGCAGGTGTCGCTGTAATGGGAATCGAGAAAATCGACTTTATGTGGTATTTGAAGAATATTTCATTCTATGCAATAGTTGGTTATCTGAGTGGCTTTATTGCATTTTGGCTTATGTTTGGTTTGTAAAGATGCAGCATAATTCGGGAATGAGAGGCCATTGGTCTCTCCTTATTGTTTTGTGGAAATGATTGTTTGAATTGAAAATAGCTGTTATCTTGTGTATGTTAATTTACTGACAAACCCTGATGAGAATGCTGGACTTTACTAATACCGAAATAGCCTTTAAGATTCGATCGAATGCGGAGCTTCGTAAGGCAGAGTTGCTTTTTAGGTTTGTAAACAATCCGACGTTGGTTGGGCTGCTTGGCAAAATGGCAACCTGTGCCGTTAAGTTTTCTATTCCAATAGGATGGATGGTAAAACCGACGCTTTATGCTCAATTTGTTGGGGGAGAATCGTTGAGTGGTTGTGCTAGTACTGCCCAGAAGCTTTGGAAGCACAAGGTTAGCTCAATTCTCGACTATTCGGTAGAAGGGAAAAACGATGAGGTATCGATTAGATCCTGCTATAAGGAAATAATGAGAAGCATCGAATTTGCTGGAAAGCATCCGTACGTTGCTTTTGCGGTTTTTAAGCCTACTGGAATTGTTCGGTCTGACGTTCTTGAAAAAGCATCTAGTGGGCAAGCGTTGAGTCAACACGAAAATGAGCTATTTCAGCAATTCGTTAAAAGAGTAGACGAAATGTGCAACAAAGCATCTGAAGTAGGCGTCTCGATTCTCGTTGATGCTGAAGATTTTTGCTATCAACAAGCAATAGACGATGTCGTAGAGAGGATGATGGAACGTTATAATGGAGAAAAGGCTACTGTCTACAATACCTTTCAGATGTATAGGACCGATCGATTAGATTATCTGAAGGAACTGCATAAGCGGGCTCTTGAAAAAGACTTTGTAATAGGTGCAAAATTTGTGCGTGGAGCATACATGGAAAAAGAGCGCGAACGTGCTGCCTTGTTAGGTTATCCTTCCCCAATAAATCCTTCAAAGGATATAACTGATAAGATGTATAATGCCGCCCTAATGTTTGCCGTTGATAATATTGGTAAAATAAGCATTTTTGCAGGAACTCATAACGAAGATAGCATCAGGCTGCTTATCGAGTTGACGTATAAGCATTCTTTATCGGCAAACGATCAACGAATTTGGTTCTCTCAGCTTTATGGAATGAGCGATAACCTGTCGTTTAATCTTGCTGCAGAAGGCTTTAATGTAGTAAAGTACCTTCCCTATGGACCAGTGAAAGAGGTATTACCCTACCTTGTTCGACGTGCAAGGGAGAATACCTCCGTTGCGGGGCAAACATCTCGTGAATTGAACCTGGTAAAACAAGAAATTAGTCGCCGTAAAAATAGCAAGCAATGGTAAAAGTTAGTAATGAGAATGAGGTAGCAGCCTACCATGTAATGCGGGTATTCTTAGCCGTGATATTTGTTGCTTATATTGCTTCGATATGGGCTTTCCCTGAGTATTTTCCATGGTCGGGGAATCGGGTAGTACTGATGGTTGGGCACACATATGCAGTTATATATATTTTAGTTGCGCTTATTTTAGCAATGCGAGGGGGAATGTGGTTTCTAGAATTCATATCTAGAGATGAATTCTATGAATTTCGCTATTATGTGCTAACAACACCTTTTGGGGCAAAGCGAATGGTTAGAATACCTGTTGCGGGCTTATATGCATTTAAGATTCATAAGAGATTCTTTAATATGAAAAAAACGCTGGTTTTATATCAGGAAAAAGATGGAAAAATATTTCAGTACCCTCCAATTCCAATAGGTAGCCTATTGAAGCAAAAGCAGGAGCTTGTAGTTGAAGTGTTGAAGAAGAATGCTATAGAGTTAACCTAGTTTACCTTTTTCTATGTGCATATCTGATCCTTTACTAAAATATAAGATAGCGCTCGAGATCATTCCTCATATTGGAAGTATTACGGCCAAAAAGCTAATTGCTTATTGTGGAGGAATTGGTGAGGTTTTTAATCAGCCCAAGAAGGCTTTGCTGAAAATACCAGGTGTGGGAGAGATAATTGCACGTGAGGTGTACAACCAAAGAGTACTAGATAGAGCAGAAAGGGAAATTGAGTTTCTTAATAAGTATGGTATTACACCGTTCTATTATACTGACCCTGATTATCCCGAAAGGTTAAAACAGTGCGAAGATTCTCCAATTCTTTTGTACTATAAAGGTAGCGCGTCATTGTCTCACCAAAAAGTGCTTGCAGTGGTAGGAACTCGGAGCGCGAGTGACTATGGCAAGCGACATTGCGAGGAACTACTTAGAGGCTTGGCTCAGAAAGGTCATTCGGTGCTTGTTGTAAGCGGATTAGCACATGGAATAGATGCAGCTGCTCATCGGAATGCCATAAAGAGCGGTTTCCCTACCGTAGGAGTACTAGCGCATGGTTTAGACATGATTTATCCGTCTGCAAATCGAGAACTGGCAAAAGAGATGCTAGGTAACGGAGCCCTTGTTACCGATTTTATTACAGGAACTCAGCCTGAACGTAATAACTTTCTTAGACGCAATAGAATAATTGCAGGGCTTGCCGATGCTACAATTGTGGTTGAGTCTGCCATAAAAGGGGGAGCATTGGTTACTGCCGATATAGCCTGCTCGTATAATCGCGATGTGCTTGCATGTCCGGGTCGTACAAGCGATAAATATTCGCAGGGCTGTAATGCCCTAATTAAAATGAACAAGGCAGCTCTTGTAGAAAGTGCAGAAGATATTGAGAATGCCCTAAACTGGCAATCTGTTTCTGTAAAGGGAAATGCTTCGCAACAGCTTACCATTTTTAGAGATCTAAGTAAGGAGGAACAGAAAATTGTAGATATTCTTAGAAACGTTGAAAAAGAAAGCATCGACACCATTGCATATAGTAGCGGGTTGTCAATGCCTTCGACTTCGGCAATTCTTCTTACAATGGAGTTTGATGGTATTGTAAAAAGTTTACCAGGGAAGGCGTATGCATTATCTAAGTCATATTTCCCTCAGTAATGGTTTTTCGTACATTTGCCCGAATGTTTTTAGGCTAATGTACAATCAGAAATAGTGAGAATGAATTTTATAGATACGCATTGCCATTTATATGCTGAAGAGTTTAAAGATGACTACTCGGCCGAACTTAAAGCCGCAAAACGAGAGAACGTAGATGCGATTATTTTGCCCGCAATTGATAGCCAAAGTCATGGGAAACTGTTTGCGTTAGCCGACGAAGAATCAAGCTGCTATCCTCTCATAGGGCTTCATCCTACATCGGTAGATGATTCATACCGTGAAGAACTGACGATAGTCGAGCAATATCTTAAAAGCAAAAAGGTATACGGAATAGGAGAGGTGGGCATTGACTTATATTGGTCTACTGATTATAAGCGCCAGCAGCTAGAAGCTTTTGACTACCAGATTCAACTTGCACTTAAGCATAATCTTCCTTTGGTTATCCATTCAAGAGAAGCTTTCCCCGAAATTTTTGATGTCTTGATGGGCTATAAAGGGCAACCTATATTTGGAGTTTTTCATGCATTTACAGGCAATATCGATACATACAATACGATTAAAACGTTAGGCGAGTTTTATGTTGGAATCGGGGGAATTGTCACCTTTAAGAATTCTGGTTTGGCAAATGTGGTAAAAGAAATTCCTTTAGAACGTATTGTTTTAGAAACCGATTCTCCATATCTTGCGCCAACTCCGTATAGGGGGAAACGTAATGTGCCATCGTTCGTCCCATTAATAGCAGCAAAGTTGGCTCAAATTAAGAGTGTGACGGTTAGCGATGTAGCGGGAGCAACTACTACAAATGCTAAAAGCATCTTCAAAATTTAAGCTATGAGAGGTACTGCTATACTCGTAATTTATACGGGTGGAACAATTGGTATGAAGCGAGATCTTGAAACCGGTTCGCTGGTTCCATTTAACTTTAAGCAGATACAGGAGGAAGTTCCTGAACTTAGTAAGTTCCATTTTGCGATTAATACCATATCGTACGATCCTCCTGTTGATTCTTCTAATATTCAGCCCGAGTTTTGGAAAAGTATTGCTGAGATTATTAAGGCAAACTACAAAAAGTACGATGGTTTTGTAATCTTGCACGGAACCGATACCATGTCGTATACGGCTTCGGCGCTTAGCTTCATGATTCAAAATCTTACCAAGCCCATAATTCTTACAGGAAGCCAGCTGCCTATTGGCGAGATAAGGACCGATGGAAGGGAAAACCTGCTTTCGGCGGTTGAAGTTGCTGCTGCCTATAAAGAAGGGAAACCGCTAATTCCAGAAGTTTGCGTATTATTTAATAATCATCTTTACAGAGGTAATCGTACTTTTAAGTATAATGCACATACCTTCAATGCGTTTAGAAGTGAAAACTACCCAGCGTTGGCTGTCGCAGGAATCGACGTACAGTACCATTTGCCATACGTGCGGCAGGTAGATTTCAGCCAGAATGTGGTATTTAATACAAAATTAGATACCAATGTCGCTTCCCTAACGTTATTTCCAGGAATTAGCCAAAGCGTGGTTAACTCGGTTCTAAACATTAAGGGGATAAAAGGGGTCGTTCTGGAAACGTTTGGCTCTGGCAATGCGCCAACCTATCCTTGGTTCATTGATGAGTTAGATGCTGCTATTAAACGGGGATTGGTAGTTGTTAACGTTACTCAATGTCGAGGGGGGGCTGTAAATATGGAAAGCTACGAAACGGGTTTGTTGCTAAAAAGGATGGGCGTAATAACAGGGTTGGATATTACATTTGAAGCGGCAATCGTGAAATTGATGTTCCTATTTGGACAGAATTATACTGTAAATGAGGTAAAAACTCAATTTGAAAACTCCTTGGCTGGAGAAATGGGGCAGAACTAGGATATTTAGTTTTTTTTTTACTAATTTGCGGTGCTAAAGCAGCGAGGAGAGATGGCCGAGTGGTCGAAGGCGCACGCCTGGAAAGTGTGTAACCGCCAAAAGTGGTTCAAGGGTTCGAATCCCTTTCTCTCCGCTCTCGAAAGAGAAAATTAACCACAATTGTTCTTTTATTTAAAACTAATCGACAACGACAATGAAAAAAATTTTTGCAATGTTCGCAGTGATTGGGATGCTTTCTTTCGCATCTACTGCATTTGCTCAAACTGACTCGGCTAAGACCGATACCGCAGCTACTACTCAAGTAGACACTGCTGCTGCTGGTGATCAAGCACCTGCCGCTGCTGAAGCTGAAACTGCTGTACACCAGCAAATCAAGACTAAGTTTATTGAAGGTGGTCCTCTTTACATGGCTCCAATCCTTCTTTGCTTGATTTTCGGTTTGGCTATTGCAATCGAAAGAATTATTTACTTAAACATGGCTACAACCAACACCAAGAAGCTTCTTCAAGGTATTGAAGATGCACTTAACCAAGGTGGTGTTGAGGCTGCTAAGGAGGTTTGCCGTAACACTCGTGGACCTGTTGCTTCTATCTTCTACCAAGGTCTAGATCGCTCTAGCGAAGGTGTTGAAGTTGTAGAAAAGTCTGTAGTATCTTATGGTGGCGTTCAAATGTCTCAAATGGAAAGCGGTCTTACTTGGATTTCTCTTTTCATCGCTATCGCTCCTATGTTAGGATTCTTGGGTACAGTAGTAGGTATGATCGTGGCATTCGATAACATCGAAAAAGCTGGTGATATCGACCCAACTCTTGTGGCTGGTGGTATCAAGATCGCTCTTATCACAACTGTAACTGGTCTTATCGTGGCTATGATTCTTCAAGTATTCTACAACTACCTAGTTTCTAAAATTGACTCTCTAGTTATGGATATGGAAGATGCTTCTATTTCTCTAATCGACATTCTTGTTAAGTACAACCTTAAAAAGTAATTAAACCATGACCATAACTAAATTTACAAAAGCATTCCTGTACATTGCTTACGTATTAGCAATTGTATTCACGGTAATGTTTTTTATGGGATTGGATGGGACAAGTGATAGAAGTGCACAAAACATTGCAGCTGCAGGTCCATACCTTTCGTTTGCATATGTGTTGGCATTCCTAGCGCTAGGACTTGTTCTTGTCTTCTCTGTTATTAATGTTATCATCGATCCTTCTAACCTTAAAATGGCCTTAGTAGGAATTGGAGGTTTGGTTGTTATTGCTGTCATTTCGTACATGCTTTCTTCTGACGCTCCTCTTAACTTTACTTCTAAGGAAGTAGCAGATATTTACAATAAGGATACAACTACCCTAAAGTGGACAGATACTGGTCTTTATCTAACCTACACACTTTTCGGTATTTCTATTATTGGAATGCTATTTACTGAGCTTAGAGACTTTTTTAAACGTTAGAACATTCGCCTTCGGGTGATAAAAAGATAAAAATATGGCAGGAAGAGCTACGCCTGAAGTTAACGCAGGTTCTATGGCTGACATCGCCTTCCTTTTGCTTATCTTCTTCTTGGTAACAACAACCATGAACTCGGATGCAGGTCTGCAAAGACGTCTTCCCCCATGGACTCAGGAGCAAAAAGCTACTGACCAAGAGGTAAATCAAAGGAACGTGTTAATGGTTCTAGTCAACGGTCGCGACTGGTTGATGGTGAACGGACAGCGTATGGATGTTATCCAACTTAGGGAGAAAGTTATGGAGTTCGTTGAAAATCCTCAGAACAACCTTTCTTTTTCGGAACGTACTGTTAAAAACATACCAGGAATTGGTAACGTTGAGGTTTCGAAGGGGGTAATATCGTTGCAGAATGACCGTGGTACCTCTTACAAAATGTACATGGAGGTACAAAACGAGATTGTTGCAGCCTACAATGTTCTCCGCGAAAAGGCTTCTCAAGAAAAATTTGGAAAGAAGTTTGATCTTCTTTCTGAAGATGAACAGGAAGCGATTAAGAAGATGTATCCTCAGCAAATATCTGAGGCTAACCCACGTAACGCTGCAGGAGTAAAATAACGATGGCAAAATTTTCAAGAAAAGGAAAGGGTGGTATGCCCGCCCTATCGACAGCGTCGTTACCTGATATCGTGTTTATGCTTCTTTTCTTCTTCATGGTTACCACTACTATGAGGGAGCAAAAACTTAACGTAAAAGTAAAGTTGCCAGCTGCAACTGAGGTTGCCAAATTGGAAAAGAAATCGCTTACGAGCTTTGTCTTTATTGGTACCCCAAATCGCGAGTTTCAGGCTATCTATGGTACTGATGCTCGTATTCAGCTAAACGATTCATTCAGAACACCTGAAGATATTCGTGACTTTATTTCATCGGAGCGTGAAAAACTTGATGAGGCTGATAAGGGCTTCATGACAGTTGCGCTTAAGATTGACGAAGAAGCAAGAATGGGTATGGTTACTGACGTAAAGCAGGAGCTTAGAAAGGCTAGTGCTTTAAAGATTATGTATATTGCACGTAAGGTTGAAAGTATTGCTTTAGCAGAATAAATCTTACAAAACCTATAAAGCAGGGGGTGTATTAATTTACACCCCCTGCTTGTTTTTTGTCAATAAAAAAGGGCTTCGTTAATCGAAGCCCTTTTGATATTTATTGGGTAATTTTTAGTGTTAACTCTTTGAGTTGATCTTCTGATATGGTCGATGGTGAATCTATCATCATATCGCGGCCAGAATTGTTTTTTGGGAAGGCGATGTAGTCGCGAATAGAGTCTGAACCTCCAAAAATTGCGCACCAGCGGTCGAATCCGAATGCAATACCACCGTGGGGTGGAGCCCCAAACTTAAAGGCGTTGGTAAGAAATCCGAACTGTTTTTCAGCCTCATCTTTCGTGAATCCTAGGACATCGAACATCTTTTCCTGAATCTTGGAGTCGTGAATACGGATTGATCCACCTCCGATTTCTACGCCGTTTACAACAAAATCGTAGGCATTGGCGCGAACTTGACCTGGATCGGTTGAGAATAGTTCCAAGTCTTCAATCTTAGGAGACGTGAATGGGTGATGCATTGCGTAGAAGCGCTGTGTTTCGTCGTCCCATTCCAAAAGAGGAAAATCTACTACCCAGAGAGGTGCAAAAGTTGAGTTATCTCTTAAGCCAAGCTGCGTTCCCATTTCGAGGCGAAGATCGTTTAGAGCGCTTAGAGTTCTCTTTTTGTCTCCAGCGAGGATTAGGAGAAGATCGTTTGGTTGGGCGTTCATCTTTTCGGCTAGAGCCTTAAGTTCAGCCTCGTTAAAGAACTTGTCGATAGACGATTTAAGGCTACCGTCGGCATTATACTTGATATAAACCAGCCCTTTGGCTCCAACTTGTGGGCGCTGAACGAACTTGGTAAGTTCGTCTAGCTGCTTGCGGGTATATTCTGCGGCTCCTTTGGCTACTATTCCACCAATGTACTCTGCTGAATCGAAAACTACGAAGTTCTTTCCTTTGGCATCGTTGGTGATTTCAACAAATCGCATATCGAAGCGGATGTCAGGCTTGTCGCTGCCGTAGTACTTCATGGCATCGGCGTAGCTCATGCGGGGGAATTCACCTTCAAATTCGATGTTTAAAACGGACTTGAAGAGCTGCTTGGCCATTCCTTCGAAGAGGTTAAGGATGTCGTTGCGCTCCACAAACGACATTTCGCAGTCAATTTGGGTAAACTCGGGTTGGCGGTCGGCTCTTAAGTCCTCATCGCGAAAGCAGCGCACGATTTGGAAGTAGCGGTCGTATCCGGCCACCATAAGTAACTGCTTAAAGGTTTGAGGAGACTGAGGAAGGGCATAAAATTCTCCTTGGTTCATTCGGGAAGGAACGACAAAGTCGCGAGCACCTTCGGGAGTAGACTTTATGAGATAGGGTGTTTCGATCTCCAGAAAGCCTTGTGCATCCAGGTAGTTTCTTACCTCTTGGGCCATGCGGTGGCGCAATGCAAGCGCTTTCTTTAGTGGATTACGGCGCAGGTCGAGGTAGCGGTACTTCATGCGTATTTCATCACCGCCGTCGGTATCATCTTCGATGGTAAATGGAGGAATTTCAGATTTGTTTAGAACAGAAATCTTGTTGACTATTACTTCTACATCACCGGTGGCTATTTTGCTATTCTTGCTGGCGCGTTCAACAACTTTCCCGATTGTGCTTATCACAAACTCTCGTCCTAGGTGACTGGTGGTTTCAACAACATCAGCGCTGGCGTTGTCGTCGACAACAAGTTGGGTAATTCCATACCTATCCCTAAGGTCAATAAAGGTCATTCCGCCCAACTTACGGACGCGCTGAACCCATCCTGCTAGGGTCACTTCAGTTCCAACATTTTCAAGGCGTAGTTCGCCGCATGTATGTGTTCTATACATAGTGCCTTAATTTCTAAATGTTGCGAAGGTACAATTTTTCGCTTAATTGCTGAATTATTATATACATTTGCGGCTATTCAAAAATGTATTTTAACGAGTTAAGTATGACCGACATCGAGAAAAAAGATGAGCATTTCATGCGAGAGGCACTAAAAGAGGCGCATTATGCGTTAAGTAGAGATGAGGTGCCGATTGGCGCGATTGTTGTATTAAATGAACGCATAGTTGCCAGAGCGCACAACCTTACCGAAGCCTTGAATGATGCTACGGCTCATGCGGAGATGCAGGCTCTTACGGCTGCTGCAAATACGATTGGAGGGAAGTACTTGGACAAATGTACGCTATACGTAACCGTTGAACCATGCCCAATGTGTGCTTCTGCCGCCTACTGGACGCATCTCGGACGACTCGTGTATGGCACCATCGACGAGAAGCGAGGCTACCAAAATATTGAAAGAGGGCTGTTACACCCTAGAACTGAAGTGAAAGGAGGAGTATTAAAGGATGAGTGTTCGGCCTTGATGGTGAATTTTTTTAAAAATAAACGTCAAAAATTGCGGTAGCTGTTGCATATTTACAGGATTAACATTTCTTTGCAGAACCATGTTGGCCAAGGTGAAAAGAGAACAATTAAAAACGAAATAGACCTATGAGAAGTAAGATTATGAGAGTTTTTGGAATTATGAGCATGATGGCTTTTTTCTTTGCCGTAAATGCATCTGCTCAAACAAAGGATGAGGCAGCTAAACTGTATAACGATGGTGTTGCAGCTTATAATGCAAAGAACTTTGCTGTTGCAATTACCAATTTTAATCAAGCGTTAGATGTTGCTGCAAAGGTTGGTGACGAGGCAAATGATGTAAAGGATGGCGTTGTAAAGCTGCTTCCTTCTTGCTACCTACAAAATGGTATGCTCCTTTACAAGGATAAGAAGGTGGTTGAGTCAATAAATGAATTCAACAATGCTATTGAGGTAGGGAAAAAGTACAACGATCAAGCAACAGTTACTAAAGCTGGCAATATTGTTCCTCAGCTTTACCGTGTTATGGGTAACCAAGAGTTGGGTGCTAAGAACTACGATAAGGCAAAGGAGTACTATAACATGGGCCTTCGTCTTAATCCTGAGGCAACCAATAGCCTACTTGGCTTAGGTTTGGTTTACAGTAAGCAAGGAAACGTTGACTCTGCACTTGTATATTTTGACAAGGTAATAGAGATAGGTAAGCGTACCAATAAGCCTGATGAAGTTGCTAACGCTACAGCTCAAGCTCGTGATCTATTCCTTGAGAAGGCTTCGAACGATGAAAAGGCAAAGAAGTACGAAGAAGCTATAAAGAGTTATGAAACGGCACTTAAGTATGCCCCTCAGAGTGAAGTGGTTTACTATAAGTTAGCATTCTGTAACTATACCCTATCTAAGTGGGACGATGCTGAAAAAGCAGCGAACAAATCGTTAGAGTATACGTTGAACCCAGCTGAAAAGGCAAAGGTTTACTTCCTACTTGCCGGTGTTGCTGAGGCAAAAAAAGACATTCCCAATGCTTGTGCTAACTACAAGAAAGCAGCTACTAACCCTAAGTATAAGGCACAGGCTTCTGCTCGCATTAAGGCTTTGAAATGTCAATAATTATTAATTGGCATTAAGACTGAGGGCTCCGAATTTCGGAGCCCTTTTTTTTGTCGTACTTTTGCACGCGTTCCTTCTAAAATCAAAATGGCAGAAACTTTACAGCCAATCAAGGCTATTCTTTCGGATATTGACGGTACGTTACTCAACAAAAATCGTGTTCTTTCTCCGCTTACGGTTGAAGCAATCAAAAAGGTTCGAAACCTCTACAACATCCCATTTATTCTGATATCGGCACGAATGCCTAAGGCCATTACTCATCTGGCCACACAACTAGAAATTACCGATCCTATTATCGCCTACAACGGCGGTCTTATCTTCCACAATAGTGAAAAGAAAGAAGTTGTTCAGAACTTGACAATTTCTACAGATGTGGCCTACGACGTATACTCTTTTTTAAAGGATACCGACGTTCACATAAGCCTGTTTAGGGAAGATGAGTGGTTTGTGGAAACCGAGGATTATTGGGCAAAGCGGGAGATTAATAATACACGAGTTACTCCTGAGTTTGCTCCTGTTGAAAAGACTCTAGAGAAGTGGGCTCGCCATGGCTTTGGCGTGCATAAGATTATGTGCATGGGCGATGCACACGTGGTTGGCGAGCTGGAGCATTTCATGCGCCGAGAGCATGTGGGCAATGCCAACGCCTATCGCTCGAAGGATACCTACCTAGAGATTACCCCAATGGGAACCAATAAGGCTCTAGCAATGCATAAGGTGCTTGATGCACTTGGTGTTGATGCGGCTAATGCAGCTGCCTTTGGCGATAACTACAACGATGTGGAGATGCTCCGCGAGGTTGGTTACGGGGTGGCAATGGGCAATTCTCCCGAAAAGGTAAAGAAGGCTGCTAACGTAGTTGCCCTTCACCATAAGGAGGATGGGCTGGCTCACGAGCTGATTCGTCTGTTTAATCTTTAGAATTTAGACGATAGATTTTAGATATTAGAAAGGGTTGAGGTTAATCTCAGCCCTTTCTTTTATTAGTCAGCTTATCCGCGAGTCCCCTACTCGCTATTCCCTATCCACTTAATTGCTACCTTTGTTGCTGATGAAACCAAGAACCTTAGAACTACTATCGCCTGCAAAGAACCTTGAGCAGGGTATTGCTGCCATTGGCTATGGGGCCGATGCGGTGTACGTTGGTGCGCCCCGTTTTGGTGCACGCGAAGCTGCCTCTAACTCCTTTGAGGATGTGGAGCAGCTTATCCGCTATGCGCATCGTTACCGGGCGAAGGTTTTTGTGGTGGTGAATACCATTGTGTATGAGCACGAGCTGGAGGAGGCCGAACGGGTTGCCCGTTGGGCCTACAATGCGGGTGCCGATGCGCTCATCGTGCAGGATATGGCCTTCTTGGAAATGGATCTACCGCCAATTGCGCTGCATGCATCAACGCAAACCCACAATATTTCTCCCGAAAAGGTAAAGTTCCTTCAGGATGTTGGCTTCGAAAGGGTGATTCTTGCCCGAGAACTGTCGCTGCAGCAGATTGCCGATATAAGAAAGCATACTAACGTGGAGCTGGAGGCATTTGTACACGGTGCGCTTTGCGTGAGCTACAGCGGTCAGTGCTACATGAGCGAGGCTATTACCGGACGTAGCGCTAACCGTGGTGCGTGCGCACAGCCCTGCCGATCGGCCTACGACTTGGTGGATGGCACGGGTAACATCATCCTAAAAAATAAGCATCTGCTTTCGCTTAAGGATTTCAACCTCTCGCGCAGCATTCGGCAGCTGGCCGATGCAGGCATATGCTCGTTTAAGATAGAGGGTAGGCTCAAGAATGTCGACTACGTGAAAAATATCACCGCGCTATATAGAAAGGAACTTGATGCTATTCTGGAGGAGCGCTCCGAGTACCGTAGGGCATCATCGGGAAAGGTATTCCTCGGCTTTACGCCCGATGCGCAGAAAAGCTTTAACCGTGGCTTTACCGCCTACTTTACGCAAAAGAGGGAGGATAGCCTCACGGGATTTAACACCGCCAAGGCTACTGGTGCTTTGGTTGGTACGGTGACCAATGTACGGAAGTTATGCTTTGAGATTGATGCCAAAATGCCGCTATCTAATGGTGATGGCATTTGCTTTATATCTAAAGGTGGTGGACTGGTGGGAACCAACATCAACAAGGTGGATGGACGAAGCGTGTTCCCTAACCGGATGGATGGCATTACGAAGGGTGTTCAGATATTTAGGAATTACGACCATCGGTTTGCCAAGATGCTCGAAGGCTGCTCTACTGAACGGTTGGTAGATATCAGCATAAACTTTACCTATACGGCTGGACGGTTGACCATGATGGCGCTGGATGCCGATGGCTTTACCTCCAAGCTGGTAGTGGACGAGCTCTTTGAAATAGCCCAGAAGCCCGAGCGCGCGCTTCAAAACATCGATCAGCAGCTACGCAAGTCGGGTGGAGGAATGTTTGAGGTGGTGCGCGTAGGTGTCGATTGCCAAGAGGTGCCGTTTATCCCCATATCAACGCTAAACGGCTACCGTAGAATGCTGCTAGAATCGCTGGAGGCTAAACGTGAGGCAAGCCTGCCTGAGGCTGCGTCATCCATCACTCCTAATAGTATTCCATATCCAGAACAGACACTCGATTACTCTGGGAATGTTGTAAACTCGCTCTCTCGAAAGTTCTACGAGCGGCACGGAGTACTGCAGATAGACGAAGGCTTCGAGCTTTCTCATGTGGCAGGTGCTCATCTAATGACAACCAAGTACTGCCTGCGCTACGAGTTGGGTGCTTGCCTTAAAACGGCAGGTGCTACCAAGCTAAAGGAGCCGCTATTTCTCGAAAACAACGGGCAGCGCTTTAGGCTGCAGTTCGACTGCGCCCGTTGCCAGATGGTCGTAATTCGCGATTAGGTAAGCACAAAGGTTGTAAAGGATAACACGAAGGCCACAAAGTTCGAATGATACTTTGTGGCCTTCGTGTTTTAAATTGATGGATGCTTACTTTTTCATCCTTTGAGAGATGAAGAAGTAGGCCAAGAAACCCAGCGAGGCAAAGATAAGCACGATGCCTGGTAGTAGCCATGTTAGTAGGTAGTAGTGCTCCTCGTAGGTCATAATTAGAGGATAGAACGAGGCTGAAACAACAGAGCCTATTCCAAGAGCAAGAAGTACCAATCCCCACTTAAGTGTTGGTAGGCTGTTTTGCTCGGCAGATGGCGTTTCCTTTACAATTAGCTTCTCCGATTGGTCGATCATGTTGTTCTTGATGAGCATTCTCTTTATGGAATGGTCCGACCATGCCTTAAAGATCAGGTAGAATCCGTAGAATACGATTCCAGTGACTAGTATTGCTTCCATTGCGTTTGTGTTTTTGATTTGCCCATGTGACACCGCTACTGAAAGAAAGGTTGCAGGGTGGATGCATTTTTTTTGATATATAGTAAATTTTTACAATAGCGCCTTAAACGTTTTGCATAAGATAGAATCAGCGCGATTCCCCTCCTTTCTAAGGAGGGGTCGGCGTAGCCGGGGGGGGGTGTAGTTGAAAAATGAGATAATCCCTTGCTATTTTGACATAAACCACCCCACCCTTCGGGCACCCCTCCTTAAAAAGGAGGGGAGTAAGCCCTGTTTGTCCTCTTCCTATAGCATCATTCTTTTAGCATGGGAATCATTTTTTCGAAGAAAAAGCGATTGAAGCTGCAACCTTTACTACTATCTTGGCGTCATATACGCACAATGAACGATGCAGAACTCATAAAGCAAATCCTTAACGGCAACATGTCGGCCTTTAGCTACCTGGTGAGCATTCACCAGAAGCTGGTGCTGCACATAGTACGCCGAATGGTGCTGAGCGACGATGAGGCTGCCGACATCTGCCAGGATGTGTTCGTTAAGGTGTACCAGAAGCTGGGCGAGTTTCGCGGGCAGTCGAAGCTATCCACGTGGATTGCCTCGGTGGCCTACCATCATGCCATAAACCACCTGCGCAAGCGCAAGCGGCTCCAGGAGGTGTCGATGGATGACTCTCCAGCACTTGAAAGGGAAGTGGGGGCAACGGTTGATGACGATTGCTCCTTTACCCTCGACGAGGATGCCCGGCAGCTGCTGCTGCGTAAGGTGGAGGAGCTGCCGCAGCACTACCGGGTGGTGCTGACGCTGTTCTACCTCGAGGAGTTCTCGTATAGGGAAATTGAAGAGGTAACGGGTATGCCCGAGGGTACGGTTAAGAGCTACCTGGCGCGGGCAAGGAACATGTTAAGGGAAAAGCTTACATTTGCAAAAGAAGAAATCTGGGGGTAACGATATGAGCAAGCAACATAACTTCGACGAATTTTTCGAGAGCGCCATGCGCCAAGATCCGGGGTACGGGCTTCCTAAGAGTTTCCTGCAGGGGGTCAACGACCGTATTGCCCGCAAGCTGGCCTTCCGAATTCAGCTTAAGATGCTTGGGCGAACCGCTATTGTGCTAGCCCTGCTTACCGTAGCGGTTTTTGTGGGCAACTACGTTGTCAACGCCTTCTTCCCCAAGTACGCCGAGTTTACCATCAGCGGCTACGTAGTAGCAGGCGTATCGTTTCTAATCCTCTTCCTGCTCTTTATGGATCGGGTAGTGCTGGGCTACCTCGAGAACCGGCAGCAGGAGCATTCGGGGATGTAATTTCATCCTAACAGAGACAAAGAGAATACACATAGAGAAAGGGCCGTGCATTGCTGTACGGCCCTTTCTACAATATGTTCTTTTGTGATGTTACGATGCGGATTCCGAATCGTTTTTAGCGGCAGCTTTCTTTCTGGCGTTTTCAGCCTTGGTGGTGCGGGCAAAGAGTTGGGCGCGCTTGGCGTCAATAATCTCGTTTATCTGGCTGATGATTGCCGCATACTCGGGCTTCGCCGAAACTACGGCAAACGCATCCACCTTCTTTAATAGGGCGTAACAGGCTTCTCGAGCATCCTTACCTGCGGTGATAGGGGAGATAACACCCGCCTTTTCGGAGGTGGCTACCACTCTTACCTTTTGGATGTTCAGGAATTTTGCCTCTGCTACCATCACGTCGCTCCAGAATACCTCGGCATTTAGGGCTTTAAGCGAGCTGATCGCATCAGCATCGGTGGTAAAGATGGTGTTGAGCTTGCTGATAACCGACGACTCTGCCTCGTACGACATATCCTCGACATCCCACCCCTGCTGCTCGATGATGCTAATTAGGCGTCGAGCTGGAACGTGTAGCTCGGGCTTGGGGTTGCGCGAAAGCGACTTCAGGTAGCCCTTAAAGCTTCCTAAAAAGCCGTCTACTTCGCCATCGGCGGCCACCATCTCGGCGGTTTTCTCCTTTTCGCTGAGCGTCGATGTCGAGACCTCGAACTGCTTGGTGGTGCTCTCCAACCTTGCCAGCTCGGCCTCCAGCTCCAGCGTACTTACGTTAAATGATTTTAAAACTGAAATGATCTGCTTCAATACGCCTATTTGCTCGTCAACGCGTAAGTTTTTCAAATAGGACCCTTTAATTTTATTCATATGAAATGGTTTTAATGGTTTGTGTGTTAAATATCCAAAATTATTTCTGTAATATAAAATAATAAGAGAAAAAATTCATGCAATGCCATTTATACTCGATTGATGGGGATATTCCCCTAGTCGGGAAATCGCCAAAGTAAACGGGTTGGGTATTTCCCTGGTCGGGAAATCGTCAAAGTAATCGGGTTGGGCGTTCCCCTGGTCGGGAAATCGTCAAAGTAATCAGGTTGAGCGTTCCCCCAGTCGGGAAATTGTCAAAGTAAACGGGTTGGTCATTTCCCTGACGGGGAAATCGTCAAACCGAAAAAAGTTTACGGTACGCATAAGGGGTACTCTGCTACTCCGTTGAGCGTAGGGGGGCTTATCCTCTTTGAAAACTTACCAATAATAGATACCTTCCGCCTGCGAATACGGCCAGTGGCCGCGCCAAGCCTGGCGTAGCGAGAATACCGATTAAAATTGAATAGAAATGACAAAAGCAGATGCAAAAAGGCTACTAGAAATATACGGGAGAATTAAGTATTACAGGATGGGCCCCTACCTAGGGCTGAGAACCTATATTAAATACCGAAAGTTTAAAAAGGAGACAAAGCTCCGGAGAGAGAAATACGACGATGAGTTATTTTTACAGCGTTGCTGGCTTTTACTTTTTCCAATTTTCCCTGAATTAATGCTGCTAACGACCTTGTATGCAACCTATCTACTTGCCATTTTGTGGTGCTCTCTGAATGATGACAGAGATGTAGGGATTTACCATGTTGTTTTATGGTTCCCATTTATGTTTTGGGGGATTAAGCTGAAGTTTCTCGACCGCGAAAGATCCTATTTTGATATTTACGAGATCAAAGAAAAACTTGAGAAAATAGTAAAAGCACCTAAAATTTAGATGATGAGTTTTTCTCGGTCGGCTGAAGCTGTGCCTCTGCTGAATCTAGCAGGCTCTAGCCTGCAATGATAGAATTGGCGAAGGCTGGAGCTTTCGCATAACAGAACTAATAAAAAAATATTCAAATAGAAAGAATTTATGGACAAATTGAGAACATACGATTGGGCTTTATTCAAAGGCAAGATGTATCCATTGAGTACCGAACGAGATGTTTTGGTTAGTGATAATTCTGACGATTTAAAAATCGGATTTGAACTACAAATAGATTATACATTTGGCAACTATTATACAAGGCCAATAAAACCGTTAGAGGTCGACTCCGCCTATCATGTAGAGAATTGGGGTACAGTAGATGGGTTTAAGCTTCGGATCATGAACTACCTTGATGGGGTGTACTATCTAATGGTTGATGAGAAAAATGAAGCGATGGTAAAGCACTTTGGAGTTAAACCTACGGGCTACGACTATTTATCTACATCTGTTGGAAAAAAGGATGAAGAGATTTTGGATATATGGGAGGTGAGAACTCCTATTAAAGGGTTTCCGTTTAGAGAGCCGTCGGAGGTGTATCTTAAGTTTGATGGAGTATGGTTGATCTAACCCAGTTAAGCAGAGGCTCCCATCACTGCACGTTCGGCGTTCGGCTTTGTTCAATTGATTGGTTGGAGGTGGTTAAACATTAGCGTTCTTATACAGCCCACTTCCCTTATAGCATCGACACGAAACAAGAAGGGCCGGTATTGCTACCAGCCCTTAGTCAATTTAATACACCTACTGCCTACCAAGTCTTCGACTTGTTGGCATCGATATCCTTAAGTAGCTCCTTTACGGCCTCCTCAATTTGTTGGTCGCGACCCTGATCTAGTATGGTAGACTGGTTTGCTACCTTAAAGTCGGGCTCGAGCTGGGTGTTCTCTAGGAAGTTGCCCTCCTTGGTGCGGTATCCGATGATTGGAATTCCATAGGTGATGCTGTTGTCCTGCATGTTCTCCCACCAAACGCTGGTCATGGTTCCAGGAACTGGCATACCTACGAGCTTACCAATGCCCATATGCTTGTACACCCAAGGGGTTCCGTGCGCGTTGGAGTAGTTGGCCTCGCCCATTAGCATGATGGATGCCTTAGTCCAACGCTTGGTTGGCTGAAGGCCCACGTACTGTCCGCGGGGAACCTGCTCGAGGTACTTGGTGCCGCTGAACAGCGCCTCGATATCCTCGTGCATGCGTCCACCGCCGTTAAAGCGGGTGTCGATGATGATACCTTCCTTTTGGTTGTATCTACCGAAAACGTCAGAGAAGGTGGTGCGGAAGCTCTCGTCGGCCATCGAGCGGATGTGCACGTAGCCTAAGCGACCTCCCGATAGCTTTTCTACCTCGGCACGACGATTGTCTATCCAGCGGTTGTACATCAGCTCGCTTTCGGCACCGGCGCTGATTGGCTTGATAACCTCGTCCCAGGTGCTGCCCTTATCATCCTTAAAGGTAAGCATGGTGCGCTTGCCCGCCTTCTTGTTAAGCAGCGGATAGTAGTCTTCGCCAGCCTTAACGGGGCTACCGTCGATGGCAACCAGCATCGATCCGGCCTTTACCTTCGACGATTCGCGGTCGAATGGACCATCCTTAATAACCTCTACCACCTTGGCGCCTTCGCCGGTGTAGGTCATGTCCATTAGAAGACCCAGACGGGCGGTAGCATCGGCGTTCTCTTTCGTTGCTCGGTAGCTGCTGCCGGTGTGCGATGCGTTAAGCTCGCCAAGGAGCTCGCTGAGCAGCTGGGCAAAGTCGAAGTTGTTGTCGATGTAGGGAAGGAAGCGCTCGTAGTTCGATTTGTAGTACTCCCAGTCGCACCCTTGAAGGTCGGTACGGTAGAACTTGCTCTTCACGGTTTTGTACACGTGGTCGAACATGTAGGCGCGCTCGGCGGCATGGTCAACCTCTACATCGGCCGCAAAGGTAACGGGCTTTCTGTTGCCGTTGGCTACCTCTATTTTGGTGATACCGCTCGATGCGATCACGAAGAGGTTCTTAGCCTCCTTGTCGAGCATCAGCGAGCCGCCACGGCCGTTGAGCTTTACAACTAGTTTGGTCTCGTTCTTGCGGAGCTCGTTAACCCATAGGTCGTATCCGCCTTCGAATGCGGCAAGGTAGTAGAGCTTTTCGCCATCGGGGGTAATCACGTAGTCGGCCAAGTTTGACGAGTTGATGGTAAGGCGCTCAACGCGATCCTCGATGCCGTTCAGCTCGATCTTGAGGTCCTTTACCTCGGGCTTGCTCTCCTTCTTAGCGGTGTCGGCTTTTGCCGCATCGCCCTTTTTGGCGGGCTTCTTTTTATCGTCCTTCTTAGCTTCGGCGGCCTTCTTCTCGGCCTCCTTCTTCATCTTTTCCTGCTCCTTAATCAGGTCGAGATCCTCCTGAGAGAGCTTCGACTTGTCGTAGGCAGCCTTATTGGTGAAGATACCGAAAACGTCGCGCTGCGAGCCCCACGAGCCGTGTGCTCTCATACCGTAACGATCGGATGAGAATAGGATGATATCGCCACCCATCATCCACTTCGGATCGTCCTGCATGTAGCCCGATTGGGTGATGTTCTTAATCTCGCCGCCTTTGCTGCTCACGATGCCGATGTCGTTGTAGCCCTGGCGCAGCTTATCGATGTAGGCAAGGGTAAGCCACTTTCCGTCGGGCGACCAGCCGAAGCTGATATCGCCATCGGAGTAGGAGAAGTTCTTGCTACCATCGGTAATCTGGCGAACGGCTTTTGTCTTAACATCGATGATGTTGATCTTGGTTCTATCGGATAGATAGGCCACTTCGCCGCCTTTTGGAGAGAAGAGGGGCTGGAAGGTTTCTTCGGGGCTATCTAAAAGCGTTTCCTCCTTAACCGATGATGCCGCAAAGAAGAATGGCTCTTCAGCCTTTGTAATCGTTGAAGTGTACAGGTTCCAGCTTCCGTTGCGGAATCCGGCGTATACCAGCGTGCGGCCATCGGGGCTAAACGATGGGCTGCGCTCCTGTCCGGGAGTGTTGGTGATGCGGCGGGTTGTGCCGTAGTCTACGGCTGTAACGTAGATGTCGCCGCGTACCACAATGGCCAGCTCCTTTCCGTTGGGCGATAGAACGCCTTCCGAAAGACCGTTGCGGGCCGTTTCCTTTTCTACTTGGTTGTCGCTGTCGTTAACGATGGTCACCTTTACCTTTTCGGGCTTGCCACTTTGGGCTAAGGTGTAGAGTTCGCCGTTTTGGCTAAAGGCAAGGATGTTGTTGTTGGAGATAGAAAGGAAGCGCACAGGATCTTTGGTAAACGAGGTAACCTGCGCGATGCTTTTAGGGTTGGCAACGTCCATCTTCCAAACGTTGAACGAGCCCGAGTTCTCCGATAGGTAGTAGACCGTCTTCTCGTCGGCAGTAAGTACCGGATCACGATCCTCTGCACCCTCTACGGTTAGCTGGGTGAAGGTGTTGGTAGCGATGTTCCACTTCCAGATATCGCGGGCAACCGACGAGGTGTGGTGCTTGCGCCAGGCGTTCTCCTGTCCCTTAATATCGTTGTAGAATACCGTCTTCCCATCCTTGGTGTAGACGTGGTTTTCACCGGCAGCGCTGGTTAGCAGGGTCGATCTTCCACCATTAACCGAAACAGCATAGGTCTCGGTAAGATAAGAGGCGGGGTACTGCTGGTTGCTGGCAGGCTTTTGGATGGATGCGGTAAAGATAACCTGCTTGCCATCAGGGGTAAACGTTTGCACGTTCTCGTTGGCCGAGTTGGTCGTCAAACGAGTTGGCGTTCCTCCTTCGGCAGGTACAACATACACATCGAAGTTGCCGTTACGGTCGGAGCTAAAGGCGATGGTCTTGCCATCGGGGCTCCACACGGGTAGGTAGTCGTACGATGGGTTGGTGGTTACGGCTTGTGCCTTTCCTCCTGCTGCAGGAACGGTGTAGATATCGCCCTTATAGGTAAAGGCAATGGTCTTACCATCTGGAGAGATGGAGGGGTAGCGTAACCACAGCGGGGAATCCTGTGCTTGTGCCGCGCTGAATCCTAGGAATGCTGCAATTGCAATTAAAAACTTTTTCATCTTTTATTTTGTGGTTAAACCTAACAGGTTTCAAAAACCTGTTAGGTTTGATACTTAACATTGTTACTTCTTCAAAAGTTCCTTTACGGCTCTTTCGAGCTGTGGGTCGATGCCGTTGGCTACATCCTCGGGGGTGAAGTCAACATCAATATCGGGCTGTAGCGTTTGATTCTCGAGGTAGTTTCCGCTCATATCGCGCATGCCGATCTGAGGAACACCAATGGTAATCGATCT
The DNA here is from genome assembly GCF_004340205.1 of Acetobacteroides hydrogenigenes. Lineage (NCBI taxonomy): Bacteria > Pseudomonadati > Bacteroidota > Bacteroidia > Bacteroidales > Rikenellaceae > Acetobacteroides > Acetobacteroides hydrogenigenes. The sequence continues at coordinate 68,890 of NZ_SLWB01000016.1, read as the reverse complement.
ATCCTGTAGCTTCTCCCACCATACGGCAGTCATGGTTCCGGCAACCGGTTTCCCGATTAGCTTACCAACATTTAGCGCTTTGTACACGAATGGGAATCCGTGTGCGTTAGAGTAGTTGCCTTCCGACATGAGCACAACCGAAGGCTTTGCCCACTGGAACATTGGCTCCGAACCAATGTACTGCCCACGAGGGGTGAATTCGGCATACTTTTTACCGCTGAGTAGGTTGATAAGGTCGTTATGTAGCCAGCCACCGCCGTTAAAGCGGGTGTCGACGATAAGGGCCTCCTTATTACGGAACTTTCCGAGGGTTTTCGAGTACGTTTCGCGGAAACTTTCGCTGTCCATTCCTTTTACGTGCACGTAGCCGATTCTGCCATTCGAAAGCGAATCGACGTAGGCTTCTTGGCGCTCAACGTAGCGGTCGTAAAGGAGGCCGTTCTCGGAACCCTTGCTGATTGGCTTAACGATCTCTTCCCAGCGTTCTCCAGTTTTTGGATTAAAGAGGCCGATAACGGTAGCTTTTCCGGCTTTACGGTTGAGCAATGGGAAGTAGTCAGCTCCTGCCTTAATGGTGTCGCCATCAATTGCGCTGATTACGATACCCGGAGCAACCTTAGTCTTGCCGTTGGCAAATGGTCCCTTTTTGATAACCTCGGCCACCATTAGGCCATTGCCGCTGTAGCTATCGTTATAGATTAGCCCAAGGGTAGCGGTCTGATCGGCACTTGATGATGGGGTAGGAGAGTACCTTCCTCCAGTATGCGAGCCGTTGAGCTCACCAAGAAGTTCAGCAAGCAGCTCGGCAAAGTCGTAGTTGTTGTTGATATGGGGAAGGAACTTGGCGTACTCCTGATGGTAGTACTTCCAATCTACGTTGTGTAGCTTAGGATCGTAGAACTTCTTCTCGACAAGGTGAATGGTGTGGTCGAGCATATACTTTCGTTCGGCAGGGAAGTCGATAGACGTTGGGGCTTTATAGCTAATAGTAGTGCGCTTGTTAGACGATATCTCGAGCTTATTGAGCGTATTACCGGACGTAAAGAAGAGGTTCTTCCCTTCATTATCCATAACAAGGTTTCCGCTAAAGCCATCAAGCTTCATTACTAACTTGGTGTTTTTTTCCTTCAGATCGTTTACCCAAAGATCGTAGCCCCTTTCGAATTGGCATAGGTAGTAGAGCTTATCGCCATCGGGGGTAAGCACCGCGTCCGAAATGTTCGACGAGTTGATGGTAAGACGAGTGGTACGGCCCTCTATATCGTCGAGGTCTATTTCGATTGGGGCAACCTTGGCGGCAGAATCTTTTTTTGCTTCGTCCTTTTTACCCTTTTTGGCAAGCTTTTCGGCTTCCTTCTGTATTTCCAATTCCTCCTTGGTCATCTTAAAGGTATCCCAAGCCTTCTTGGTAAAGAACATTCCGTAAACATCGGCTTCTGCTCCCCAGCTGCCGTGGCTGCGGTAGCCATCCCTGTCGGTAATCCAAATCATTGACTGCCCCTTCATCATCCATCTAGGGTTGCCATCGCCATAGCCGCTGTTGGTAAGGTTGGAGATAGTTCCGGTTCCATCAGCCTTTACCAGACCGATATCTTCCATGCTCCATCCTCCTTTTTCGAAGTATTTTACCAAAAACCACTTGCTATCGGGCGACCAGCAGTAGTCCTGATCTCCATCGCTGTACGAGTAGTTGTACTTTCCGTCGAGCACATCGCGAATGGCCTTGCTCTTTAGGTTGATGACGCTAAGGGTTGTTCTATTCTTAAGGAAGGCTACTTCTTTGCCGTCGGGCGAATAGGCTGGTTGGAAGGCATCTTCGGGGATAGAAACAAGAGTTTCCTCCTTTACAGAGGTGCATGTGGCAAAGAAAGGCTCATCCTTCTTTACGATTGTAGAGGTGAATATTTGCCACTTGCTGTTGCGCTCGCCTGCATAAGCAAGGCTTCGTCCATCGGGGCTGAAGCCAACAGTGCGCTCCTGCTCGGGCGTGTTGGTGATGCGTTTGGTGGTGCCATACTCTACCGAGGTTACGAATACATCGCCGCGTAACACGAAGGCAACCTCTTTGCCGTTAGGCGAAACGGACATTTCGCTGGCACCAGAGGTAATGTCGTTACTAACTAGGGTGTTTTCAACTTGATCGGCAACAATCGAGATGGCTACCTTTTGGGGTTGCTCCCCTTCCTTCATGGTGTATATCTCTCCGCCGTAGCCAAAGGCAAATATGTTATCGTTCGATTTGGTGAGGAAGCGTACCGGATTCTTCTTGAAGAAGGTTAGCTGCTCAACCTTTGCAGGATTGTCGATGCTGGTTTTAACCATGTTGAAGTCGCCAAACTGCTCGCTGAGGTAGTAGATCGTTTTGCCGTTATCGCCAAAGATGGGGGTACGGTCTTCGCCACCAAAGGTCGTTATTTTGGTGTGCTTTTTAGATTGGGTATCGTACACCCAAATATCGCGCGTAACGGGCGAGGTATGGTGCTTACGCATGGGGTCCTCGTAGCCTTTGTAGTCGTGGTAGGCCATTAGCTTACCGCTCTTATCGAACGAAAGATCCTCAGCAGGGGTAGTGAGCACCTGATGTGGGCGACCTCCATCAATCGAAACGGCATAGAGTTCGCGAAATCCTCCGTAAGGGAATTGACGGCTGTTCCCCTTATCCATGATTTGGGCAAGGAAAAGGATTTCTTTTCCATCGGGAGAGAACGCTTTGGGCTGCTCGGAAACCGAATTGGTGGTAATGCGCTTGGGAGTTCCTCCTTCAGCGGGCATCGTAAAGATGTCGAAGTTGCCGTATCGGTCGCTAGCAAAGGCGATGCTCTTACTATCGGGGCTCCATACGGGCATATAGTCGTACGCCGGGTTGGTGGTTAGCTGGGTGGCTTTACCTCCCGTTGCTGCAACGGTGTAAATATCTCCCTTGTAAGCAAAGGCGATGGTTTTGCCATCGGGTGAGATCGAGGGATGCCGCATCCAGAGCGGAGCCTCGTCTTTAGCCAATGCTGCTGTAGCCGCAAAAAGCAGCATGGTAAAAAGCAGTTTTTTCATCTGGTGATAGTTTATTCTTAGCCGATAGGATGAGGCAATGCCTTCAGCATATCGGCTATTTTTAGGTGTTAATTCTATTTCGGATAAGAAAAGACGAGGATAGCCTAGCGATGTTACGAGTGGGCTTTTGTCTTTGTTGTTCTACTACTCTTCCTGCAACGCTTCCCAGTACTCGAGGGCTCGGCGGGTGTGAGGGATTACGATGGTTCCGCCTACGAGGTTGGCAACAGAAAAGGCCTCCATTATTTGATCGGTATTTAGGCCAATGTTGTAACAAGTTTCGAGGTGGTACTTCACACAGTCGTCGCAGCGGAGCACCATAGAAGCAACAAGGCCCATTAACTCCTTTTCGCGGGTAGATAAAGCACCCTCTTGGTAGGTGTTGGTGTCGATGTTGTAGATGCGTTTAATAACGAGATTGTTTTTAGAAAGGATCTTCTCGTTCATCTTTTCACGGTACTCTCTAAATTCTTTAACCTTCGGATTCATCTTGTTCATGTGTTATTAAGTTCAAAAAGCAAAAATGAACTTTTTGCTTTAGACACACGAACGATTAATTAATTGTTCTCAACGAGCTGCAAATCCGTTTTATCGTGTTAAAGAATGCTCTTTTGCTGGTAGTATTCCTCTACTCGAATGTCCTTTTTTACCAGTTCAATTTTGAACTGAGACAGAACCGGTTTTTCCAAGCATACGCGATATTTCTTGACTGTCCCGTTTTCATCCTCAAACTCGGCATAAGGGTACGAGAAAACAACTGGACGTATAAAACTCTTGATAAACGGAGTTCTGAAACGCACTACACGGAGATTATCAATTGATAGAGATCGGTATAGGGTGGTGAATTTAATGGTATATATTTTATGAATCGATAAAATAGACACAATAAACAACAGCATGTTTACAACAAGTGCACCTAAATGATCTAATAGATTCAAATAGGCTTGAATGGCAAAATGGATGGTGAAAATCGAAAATAGAACTAAACTTGTTCTGCAAAGAATGGCAAGGGTATTCCTTGTAAGAATCGTATTGTTTAGCAGAATTAAATTTCCACGATTGTCCACAGGCTTTTGCATAAATAGTTATTTGATATTTATAGTTTAAAGTAGTGTCAATACAAAGATATAAATGATTGTCGGTTTTTAGGTTAAATTGCGAAGGAATAATAAGTAAATGACAATTTTTATTAGGAACTATGGATACTGTTCGTTGGGGCATAATTGGGTGCGGAAATGTTTGTGAGGTAAAAAGTGGTCCCGCTTTCTACAAGGTGGAAAATTCGAGGCTGGTTGCTGTTATGAGGCGCGATGTGGCAAAAGCTGCAGACTTTGCCCAACGGCACAACGTTCCCAAATGGTACAGCAGCGCAGAGGAGCTGCTTGCCGATGCTCAAATCGATGCAGTTTACATTGCTACACCGCCAAATACGCATAAGGATTATGCGCTTATGGCCCTTAAAGCCGGAAAGGCGGTATATGTCGAGAAGCCGATGGCGCTTACATACGACGAGTGCATGGAAATGGTAAGAGCTTCGGAGGAGGCCTGTAAACCGATTTTCGTTGCCCATTACCGCAGGGGATTGCCCTACTTTATCAAGGTAAAGGAACTAGTCGAAAACGGAGCAGTTGGGAAACCGCTTACAGTTCGTGTTGAACTGCTTAAATCACCCCGTGAAACGGATATCAATGCCTCTAACCATACCTGGCGCGTAAAGCCGGAGGTTGCCGGGGGTGGGTATTTACTCGATTTGGCTCCCCATACCATCGACATCCTCGATTTTATTTTGGGAAAGATTGTCGATGTACAAGGTTATGCTGCAAATCTAGGTGGTTTTTATGCTGCCGAGGATACGGTCTCCGCATCGTTTCAGTTTGAGAGTGGTGCGCTTGGAACTGCCCTCTGGAGCTTTGTGGCTGCGCCAGAAGCAGAGGTAGACACGGTAGAAATCGTAGGCACCAAGGGTAAGATTACTTTTTCTACCTTCAAGTTTACGCCTATCGAATATGTTGGAGAGCGAGGTGCAGAAACCTTTGATATTGCACCTCCACAGCATATTCAGCAACCCTTAATCCAAACCATCGTAGATGAGCTCTTAGGAAAAGGCAATTGCCCCTCAAAGGGCGAAGTTGCAGCACGTCCTAACTGGTTTTTCGATAAGATATTTGGAAGAATAAAGTAATGTGGCGTTGATGCATTTTATTGTACTTTTGCCGCACTATAATTTGATACCATGAAGGAAAAGCAGCTGACAAACCTATTGGCCGCAGTGGTTAGGCAGGTCGCTACTGAGGATGTCTACCTCGATAGGGCTTTGCGCGATATTTTTAAGGACAAGAAGGTTGTCGATCCCAATATTCGTCGGGCGTTGAGCCTGTATGCGCCATTCGTATTCCGTAACTGGTATGCGTTGGGTGGTGGCAGCGGAGAGAGCATCATCAGCATCGTAAACAAGGCTCTTGAAATACCTGTCGAGCGTATTGATGGAGACAATGTTACCCCAGAGTCTCCAGACTTTCCCCAGTGGTTTATCGATTTGTCCAAAGAAGAACTTGGAGGCAGCTGGGAGCAGGAACTAATTGCCTTTGCGTCTCGCCCTAAGCGGTACATCCGCACCAACACGATGAAAGTTTCCACCCGCAACCTTGTTGATGAGCTGCGCCAACAAATGGTGGTGGTTCGTAACGTACCAGACTTTCCAGATGCGTTGGAGGTTGCCGGAGGAAAGGAGATTTTCGGAACGGTTCCTTTTAAGGCAGGGTTGCTGGAGGTACAGGATATCTCGTCGCAGCAGGTGGCGCCATTCCTTTTGAAGGATTACAAAGGCTCTGGATTGGTGGTTGACGCCTGTGCCGGAAACGGCGGCAAGTCGCTGCACATCGGCACGCTGATGGGTAACAAGGGGCGCATCATTTCGATGGATCTTTATCCGCAAAAGCTCGAGGAACTGAAGCGTCGCGCCCTAAAAGCTGGCATCTCCAACATCGAAACGAGGCTTATCGATACCACCAAGGTGGTTAAGCGCATGTACGACAAGGTCGACTTCCTTTTGCTCGATGTTCCCTGCTCGGGAACAGGAGTCTTTCGTCGCAACCCCGAGTCGAAGCTGCGAATGACGCCTGAAAGCATAGAGAACGTGAAGCAGCAGCAGGCTGATATCCTCAGCCGCTACTCGAAAATGGTTAAGCCTGGTGGCGTGCTGGTTTACGCAACCTGCAGCATCCTAAACTCCGAGAATAGGGGACAGGTGGATGCATTCCTTTCAGCTCGACCCGAATTTACGTTAGAGGAAGATCGCGCAATTATGCCATCCTCCGGTGGTGATGGGTTCTACATGGCGCGTTTGAGAAGGAAATAAACCGAGTAGATTATATGTAGGGGCGCATTACATGCGCCCTTCTTTATATTTTGCAGGAAGAATCCGTGCAATCCGCGAAATCTGTCTAATCCGTGATTAGAAGTTGGTAAACCTACAGAATACCCCCAGCGGTAGCTTTTTGTCGAAGCGGTCGTTGAGGTAGAGCTCGCCCATTTCGAGGTTAATATCCTTACCGAAAGTTTGATGAATGAGCGTTTCAGCGATGATGGCCGAGAAGCCCATAGAGTAGAGGTTGAGCACTAAGAAACCCTCCTCGGGATCGAGCATCTCGCGGCAGCATTGGATCAACTCCAGAATATTATCCTCCAGAATCCAGCGCTCTCCATCTGGTCCACGTCCGTAAGCGGGTGGATCGAGGATGATGCCGTTGTACTTGTTGCCGCGCTTCACCTCTCGGCGTACGAACTTCAGCGCATCGTCAACAATCCAGCGGATGTTGTTGAGGCCGCTCAGCTCCATATTCTCGCGGCTCCAGGTAACCACCTGCTTCACCGAGTCGACGTGGGTAACATCGGCCCCCGAGGCCTTGGCCGCAATGGATGCGCCACCCGTATAGGCAAAAAGGTTGAGCACCTTAGGCTGGGGTGTCTTCATCTTTTTGACAACCCTGTTGATGTAGTTCCAGTTCTCGCCCTGCTCGGGGAATAATCCAACGTGCTTAAACGAGGTAAGCCCAAGGCGCATCTTTAGCGCCATGTTTTGGTAGTGGTACGAAACCACCCACTGCTCGGGCATTCCCTTTTTCTTGATCCAAGTACCCCGTTCGTCCTGACCGCTCTTCTGCCCCTTATCCTTCTTAAAGTAGGCGTTGGCCATGCGCTCCCACTCGGCATCGGACAGCGATTTGTTCCATACGGCCTGAGGTTCGGGGCGCGCCACCACGTAGCTGCCGAAGCGCTCGAGCTTTTCGAAGTTGCCCGAGTCGATGAGCTCGTAGTCTTTCCAGCTTTGGGGTTCGAGAAGTAGCATTGTCATTAATATAACGTTAAGCTGCAAAGGTACAATTTTGGGCGGATAATGCTAAGGGAAGCCACATCGTATAGGTGAGGGGGGGATCAAACATTCAATCGGCTATATTTGGGAATAGTAAATTCCTTAAAATATGATTAGAAAGGCAACCAAACGCGAAGTGGTTAGGCTGATGGAAATCGTTAGGGCCGCATCTGCTTCGATGTCGGCAACGGGCATCGATCAGTGGGATGAGGTTTACCCCAATGCTGATGTCCTGAAACGGGATATCGCCGAAGGCAACCTATACGTTCTCGAAGAAAATAAGATCGTACAGGGAATGGTTGTGCTCAATGATTTTCAGGATAAGGAGTACGCCGAAATCTGCTGGAAATACACCAATGGCAAGCAGCTGGTGGTGCACCGGCTATGCGTTCATCCCGACTTTCAGGGGATGGGGGTTGCTAAAGGGCTTATGGCGTTTGCCGAGGCTCATGCTCGGAAGAATGGATATGCATCAATACGCCTAGATAGCTTTACGCAAAATCCAACCTCCGAAGGTCTGTACACCAAGTTAGGCTATCGAAAGGCCGGAACCGTAACCTTTCGAAAGGGTGTTTTTTACTGCTTCGAAAAGGATGTAACTTGCGAGCAGCTTTAACGAATACCACGAATGAAAAGATTCCTAACGCTTCTGCTGCTTGTTTTGCCTTGCTACCTGTTTGCTCAAAAGGGTAGTAATGATAGCCTAATGCGTGATTTGGACCTGCTGGTTGGTCAGCGGAATCGCTACGCAGAGGTTAAGGAGCAGCGTTTGCTGATGCTGAAGCATAAGCTGCAGGCTACTTCGGATGTTAGCGATAGGTTTTCGATTAGCCATAATCTTTTTAGGGAATACCAATCGTACAACTACGACTCGGCATACAGCTACATCGAGCGGGCAAAGGGCTTTGCGCGAGAGCTGCGGCAGCCCGCACTGGTATCGTACTGCAAGATTGGGCAGAGCTTCGTTTTTCTCTCTTCAGGTCTGTTTAAGGAGGCTCTGGATACGCTCGAAAGCATCAGCGTGCAAACCCTTCCCGATTCTATTCGGCTCGAATACTATGGGGTTATCGCCAGAGCCTATTCCGATTTGGCCGACTATGCCAAGGGTGGTAGCCTATCCGACCTCTACCTGCAAAGGAGTAACGGTTATCTTCGAAAAGCCTTCGATTTGGCAGCGCTAGAAACCTACGACCGTTGGTTGAATGAGGGCGTTCTGCTGATACGATCGGGCAAATGGCTTCAGGCTCAACGCTTGTTCGAGTATTCGATTGCCCACAGAACGCTTACGCATCAGCAGATGGGCGTTGCGGCTTCGTGCCTAAGCTATGTTTATCGGATGCAGGGCAACCTCGAGAAGGAGACGGAGTGGCTGATACGTGCCGCCATTGCCGATATTAAGGGATCGACCCACGAAACGGTGGCGCTGCGCGATTTGGCTACGCTTCTGTTCAAGCAGGGAGATGTCGAACGGGCGTACCGTTTTATTACGGTAGCTATGGATGATGCCCGGCGGTACAACGCCCGCCAGCGAAAGGTGGAGCTGGCCGCCATTATGCCCATTATCGAGAGCGAAAGGATGGCCATGGTGGAGCAGCAGCGGCGTAACCTTGTTTGGTTTGCTGTTGTGGTGAGCCTTCTGGCAATGGTGGTGGTGGCTTTTGCCGTTATCATCTACCGGCAGCTACGCCGAATACGAAAAGTTAAGGAGCTGTTGCAGGAAACGAACCTACAGCTGGAGCACATCAACAAGAGCCTCGAGGATGCCAACCGTATCAAGGATGAGTATATTGGCTACTTCTTTAACGCCAACTCGGAGTACATAGCCCGGATTGAAGCCTTCCAAAAGTCGATTCACCGCAAGGTGGTGGCACGTCAGTTCGACGATTTGTCCGCTATCCTTAAGAGCAACGATCTGAAGAAGGAGCGGGAATCGCTGTTCGAGAGCTTCGACCGGATATTCCTAAAGCTCTTCCCCAGCTTCGTCGAGGAGTTTAACGCCCTATTTAGGGAGGAGGATCGCATCAGCCCCAAAAGCGGCGAGTTGCTTAGTCCCGAGATGCGGATTTTCGCCCTGATGCGCCTGGGCATTAAGGACAACGAGAAGATCGCAAAGTTTCTGGACTACTCGATGAGCACCATCTACACCTACAAAACCAAGATCAAGAGCAAATCCATCGATCGCGACCACTTCGAGGAACGCATCATGCAGATCAGAACGCCTCTATAGCAGGAAGTGGAGCGCAGCGACATCCCGCCTTAGCGGGATTAGACGGAAGGAATTTGAAGTCAAAGAATTTTGACAAGCGTTTAATCAAGGCTCTTTTTCGCCTCCGCTCGGCGGCCACCGAGCGGAGGCGAGGTGGACATACACTTAGCAGAGTAAAATCAGCGCGATTGCTCCCGTTAAGGCGGGAGGTCGGCGTAGCCGGGGGTGGTTGTAGTTGAGAAATCAGAGACACCTTGCTGTTTTGACATAAACCACCCCGCCCCCGCTTCTCGGGATTTCCGCTTCGCTACAACCTTCGGGCACCTCCCGCTAAGGCGGGAGGAATAGTCCCTGTGCATCCTTTACCCATAACAATAAGCTCTGACATCGGATTTGCTTACCCTAGAAGGAATCTGAAAATCATTTCTCACATCACACATCTCAAATCGCAATTCACACATCTCACCCCCCCCTCATAAAAAGAGGCTTCAGGGCATTTTCTGCTGCCAAAAACCGCCATATTTGCCCTTTATTTGCTCGTATATCCCTTTGAAATATCTAGATTTTTGCCCCTGTCTACGACATGCAACTTGCTTATAAGCAGCGCTAATTCATCTATATTTGGTTGGTTGGATTTAGATAAAGCAGGCGCGAGGAATTTTCGTGGATGGTTGCTGCTAGATTTGCATCAGTACGAAGGCATCGAAGATGCTTGATGTCCGATGAGATCGATAAATTAAAATACCATACCAAATGAAAAGAATATACACGCTAGCGGTTGCACTCCTGCTGCTCTGCCAGACAGGGCTGGTGCTGGGCGCTGAGGCAACCCTCCGGGCAAAATCGCCAAACGGCAGGGTGCAGGTTAGCTTTGTCCTTCAAAAGGGAACGGCAACCTACTCGCTTACCCGCAACGGCAAGGAGGTTATTGCGCCATCGTCGTTAGGATTTACCTTTAGGAATATGCCCGAGATGAAGGGCAACCTTGCCGTTGTTGGCAGCAGCAGCCGAAGCATCAACGAGAAGTGGGAGCAACCCTGGGGCGAGCGCCGCTGGATAACGAATAGCTGCGGCGAACTGGTGGTGAAGCTTCGCGAGAAGTCGGGGCTTAAGCGCGCCATCAACGTTACCTTCCGCGTATTCGACGATGGGTTGGGCTTCCGCTACACCTTCCCCAAGCAGCCCAACATCGATAGCCTGATTATCGCCAGCGAGGAGACCGAATTCAGCCTTCCTACGGCCGATAAGGCTTGGTGGACTCCCGTTCATGGCGACAACAGCTACTACGAGAGCATCCCCCGCCATACCGCCATCGCGGCCATCGACACGGTAAATACGCCTGCCACCATCGAAACTAGGGATGGGCTGTACCTGGCCATCCACGAGGCCAACCTTACCGACTACGCCTCGATGACCCTGCTGAATGTGGGCAAGGGCAAGCTCCGCAGCGAGCTGGTGCCCTGGAGCAACGGCGTTAAGGTGTACGCCAAGGCGCCATTCTCAACGCCATGGCGCACGGTGATCGTGGCCGATAAGCCCGGCGACCTCATCACCTCCAACATCATGCTAAACCTTAACGAACCCTGCAAGCTAAAGGATATCTCGTGGGTTAAGCCTGCCAAGTACATCGGCGTTTGGTGGGGCATGCACATCAACAAGTACACCTGGGGGCAAGGCTCTAAACACGGGGCAACCACCAAGATCGTGAAGGAGTACATCGACTTTGCCGCCGCCAACGGCTTTGCGGGCGTACTGGTTGAGGGATGGAACGAAGGCTGGGACTACGACTGGTCGAAGGAGGGCTACCGCTTTAGCTTCACCAAGGCCTACCCCGATTTCGATCTTCCTGAGATATGCCGATATGCCGCATCGAAGAATGTTAAGCTCATCGGCCACCACGAAACCGGAGGCTTTGCCGCCAACTACGAGAAGCAGCTCGAGGATGCCTTTAAGCTGTACCAGCAGAACGGCGTAAGCTGCATTAAAACCGGCTACGTGAACAAGTATATCGACGGCAAGGAGTGGCACGACAGCCAGTACGGCATCCGCCACTACCGTAAGGTGTTCGAGGAGGCGGCCCGCTACCGCATCATGATCGACAACCACGAGCCCGTGAAGCCCACCGGCCTCTGCCGCACCTACCCCAACTTTATGACCCAGGAGGGTGGCCGCGGTCAGGAGTACGACGCCTGGTCGATGGACGGAGGAAATCCCCCATCGTACACCACCGTAATCCCATTTACCCGCATGCTGGCCGGACCGTTCGACTTCACCCCCGGCACCTTCAACTTCGAGAATACCGGACTTAAGGGAACGCGCGTGCAAACCACCCTTGCCAAGCAGCTCGCCATGATGGTGGTAATTTACAGTCCACTTCAGATGGCCTCCGACCTTCCCGAGAGCTACGAGGGCAACCCCGCCTTCCAGTTCATCAAGGATGTGCCCTGCGACTGGGAGGAGACCCAAGTGCTCAACGGCGAAATCGGCCAGTACATCACCATCGCCCGTAAGGACCGCAACGCCGAGGGGTGGTACATCGGCTCGATAACCAACGAGCAGGAGCGCACGCTCGCCATCCCGCTATCGTTCCTAGCTAAGGGAAAGAAGTACACCGCCCAAGTTTATGCCGATGGCGCCGATGCCGACTGGAAGAGCAACCCAACGTCGATTGCCATCACCGCGCAGCAGGTAGATGCCCAATCGACCCTTACCCTAAAGCTGGCAAAGGGCGGTGGAGCAGCTGTGCGCATCGTTCCGGTAAAGTAGAGGATTATTATTTTCGATATTGATAGCGCCCGTCGAGCAGCTTCGGCGGGTGTTTCTTATTTGATTACTCCTCCTCGCCAAGCTTCTTGAGCAGCTCCAGCGCCTTGTCGAGTTTGCTGGGCGGGATGCCCTGAATGGCGCCTACTAGAGGACTGTAGGTACCCCTTCGGAGGAGCTTGGCCAGCGGCAGCGACAGCTCCTCGGGAGTCTCCTCTTTTGGGGTCCACTCCAACAGGTCGTTGGGGGTGCAGTGCAGCAGGCGGCACAGGTGTTCGAGCTGGTTAAACTTTACCAGCGTTACCGATCCTTTAAGCATGATGTAGCATGCTCGGTAGGAAAACCCCTGCTCTTGCAGGTAATGGAGCGGGTTGCCGTGGCCCCGCATCCGAATCATCCGTTCGATATTAAGCTTTATCATATCGGTTAAGTATTTGTTAGGCCCTCTAATTTAGCGTATTATTTTCGGACTTTAAAAATTCCTCTAAAAACCGAGGATGATATTCCTCGGAGCTACTTTAACGAGGCTCAGCACAACTTTTTCGAACATGGCAGGGTATTATAATACGCTTCCAAGTAATAATAATACGCTACTGGGTAATAAAAATATTATAGCAAGTAATAAATATATCTCAAAAGCGGAGTTGTCTACTCTCAAAGTGTAGTAAAATTACATGAAAGGGTATTTTAATACATCGGGAGGTTATTTTTACTACTTGGCAGGTACGACGTCGAGGATTTGAGCAATGCGGTTGAGGGTTGAGCCTTCGGGTTAGTGGCTTTTACCTCCGATTTAGTAGCGGCTACCTTCGGCTTTGTTGCCTCTAGCAATTCGCGAGGGGGAGCAACCGACGATTGGGGGGGTGACCGTGAAAAAGAAAGCCTTTTTTTGGTTAAGCTTCTGTAATTTGCTAATATTGGAGGTGCATTTAATAACATATACAAAATGGAAATTAAAAAAGAATCAAAACCAACCACCTCCTTGCTCTTCGATGGCTGGGGAAGCCTTGCAGTAGCTGTTGCAACAGGGGCGCTTACCGTAAAGTACCTCATTCAGTACGATCCGAAGAATTGGGTGAACCTCACGATTTGGGGGCTGCTTTCGGTGCTCTGCACCATCTGTTTTGTAAGATTTATCTACCGAAAGTTTAGCAAGAAAACCAATCCGTAAAACCTCTTAAACCATGTTTAGAAAAATACACGTAAAGCTTAAAGCCCTAGCCGTTCCGCTGCAAAAAGGGTGGAAAGAAAATGGGAATATTATAGCTTTTATCTGCTTTGGCACTTTGACGGTAAAGTACATCCTCCGATGGAATGAAGAAAAGCACCTCGATCTGGTAGTCTATGGTATTGCTTCGATTGTTTTCCTCATCCGCCACATCAAGTACAAGCGTGGCTATAGGGATTAGGGTGAATAGTAAAAGTATCACAATATGTTCTGGAAGATTTACTCGTCGTTTTTAAGGATTACCGATCCTATCTGGAGGTGGGTTACAAGAAATGGATATCTAATTGCAGGCATATGTTGGGCAGGGCTTGCTCTGTTGGCCTACATTAAGAGCGACGACGGTTCACTTGTCGAACCTATCAGCTTTGGAGCTGCTTCGGTTGTTGGCTTTATTTGCCACATCTGGAGCCGACGAGGCCGCTGCGATTAGGTTGGTTTCTCGGTTCCGTAAGAGCACGGCTTGACATTTCGAGGAAAGATTTACCCGTAATTAACCGGTACTGAAATAGGGGTATTAATTCGAGATGCTTACATTTGTGCGCAATCATTTAGAGTAATAGCGATATCCTATGAGTATAAAAACGATGTTTATTGCTGCAATCGGTCTATTTGCTGTGCTGCTGGCAAATCCTGCGAAGGCGCAAGTTAAGCTTACGGAAAATCAGAAAATAGAGCTGCTAATCCAGTCCGTTCAGCAGCTAAAGGGCGCGCAGTTCTACCGCAACGGCTCGTACTACGATGCCGCAAAAGCAGCCGAGCACCTCCGCATGAAGTGGGGAAAGGCCGGTAGCCGGGTGAAAACGGCTCAAGACTTTATCGAGGTAGTTGGCTCCAAGTCGTACCTCAGCGGCGAGGAGTACCATATAAAGCTTTCCGATGGGCGAAAGGTTGCCACCAAGGCGTTCTTTACCCAGAAGCTTAAGGAAATAACGGCTTCGAAAGGCTAGATAGCAAAAGGCAGCGCTGGTAGGCGTTGCCTTTTTTGTAGCGCATTTTAGTAGAACCGCCTCGGCTTTGCTCGGCGGTCGCCGAGCGAAGCCGAGGCGCACCCTTCGTGGTTCACTTAAAATCTGTGTAAATCCGCCTAATCCGTTTCATCCGCGATCCGTTTTTCTATCTTTGCGCCTCAAATTTAAATAGCAGAGATGATTGCAGCGGACGGGCTTAGCGTAGAGTTTGGGGGAACAACCCTGTTTAAGGATGTGACGTTTGTGGTGAACGAGAAGGACCGCATTGCCCTGATGGGGAAGAACGGTGCCGGAAAGTCTACCCTTCTAAAGATACTGGCAGGTGCCCGTCAGCCATCGGCTGGACGCGTTTCTGCCCCCAAGGATGCCGTTATCGCCTACCTGCCCCAGCACCTGATGACCGAGAACACGCGCACCGTGTTCGAGGAGGCTTCGCTGGCCTATTCGAACATCCACGAGATGGAGCGCCGCATCCAGGAGATCAACGACGAGCTGGGCGTTCGCACCGACTACGAGAGCGACGAGTACTCGCGCCTGATTGAGGAGGTGTCAACCCTCAGCGAGAAGTTCTACACCATCGAGGATATCAACTACGATGCCGAGGTGGAGAAGATCCTGCTCGGCTTGGGCTTCGTCCGCGAGGACTTCACCCGTCCAACCGGCGACTTCAGCGGTGGATGGCGCATGCGCATCGAGCTGGCCAAGATTCTGCTGCAAAAGCCCGACCTCATCCTGCTCGACGAGCCCACCAACCACATGGACATCGAGTCGATTCAGTGGCTAGAGGAGTTCCTCATCAACAGCGCCAAGGCGGTAATCGTCATCAGCCACGATAGGGCTTTTGTCGACAACATCACCACCCGCACCATCGAGGTAACCATGGGCCGCATCTACGACTACAAGGTAAACTACTCAAAATATTTGGAGCTGCGCAAGGAGCGCCGCGAGCAGCAGCAGAAGCAGTACGACGATCAGCAGAAGATGATTGCCGACAACATGGAGTTCATCGAGCGCTTTAAGGGAACCTACTCCAAAACGCTGCAGGTGCAGTCGCGCGTAAAAATGCTCGAGAAGCTCGAGCTGGTGGAGATCGACGAGGAGGATACCTCGGCGCTTCGCCTCAAGTTTCCGCCATCGCCTCGTGCGGGTAGCTACCCCGTAATTGCCGAGGGCGTTAGCAAGAGCTACGGCGACCATCTGGTGTACCAGAACGCCTCGTTCACCATCGAGCGCGGCGAGCGCGTGGCCTTTGTGGGCAAGAACGGCGAGGGTAAATCTACCATGGTGAAGTCCATCATGAAGGAGATAGACCATGAGGGAACGCTAACGCTTGGTCATAACGTGATGATCGGCTACTTCGCCCAAAACCAAGCCTCACTTCTCGATGAGGAGCTAACCGTATTTCAAACCATCGACGATGTGGCCAAGGGCGACATCCGTACCAAAATAAAAGATATACTGGGCGCTTTCATGTTCGGCGGCGACAACTCCACCAAGAAGGTAAAGGTGCTTTCGGGCGGCGAGCGCACCCGCTTGGCTATGATTAAGCTGCTGCTGGAGCCCGTCAACCTCCTCATCCTCGACGAGCCCACCAACCACCTCGACCTAAAAACGAAGGATATCCTTAAGGAAGCCCTCAAGGACTACGACGGCACGCTCATCGTAGTTTCGCACGACCGCGACTTCCTCGACGGCCTCGTAAGCAAGGTGTACGAGTTCGGCAACAAGCGCGTAAAGGAGCACTTGGGCGACATCAAGTACTTCCTAGAGGTAAAGAAGATGGAGAACTTGAGGGAGATTGAGAGGAAGAACTAGAGGGGGAAGACGTTAGTCGCTAGAATTTAGATATTAGAAAAAAGAGGGATGCGAGTTGGCATCTCTTTTTTTATTCATCCCTTAGGGATAAATTGCACAATCGGGATGATTATTCCCTAGAATTTACAAATAGATAAGAGCAGGGTGATGAAGAGAGCATACATTACTGCGCTATGCGCGCTTATTTCGCTGGGTCTTTGGGCTCAGAAGACCAAAACCCCGATTATGGGATGGAGTAGCTGGAATAACTTCCGTGTAAATATTAACGAGCAGCTTATCCGCGAGCAGGCCGATGCGATGGTTTCTTCCGGTATGGTAAAGGCGGGCTACCGGTATGTAAATATCGACGATGGCTACTTTGGTGGTCGCGATGCGCAGGGGCACCTTTTTGCCGATAGCATCAAGTTCCCTAGCGGGATGAAGGCCTTAGCCGACTACATCCACAGCAAAGGGCTAAAGGCTGGAATTTACACCGATGCCGGATCTAACACCTGCGGCTCTATCTGGGATAACGACAAGAATGGTATCGGAGTAGGCATATATGGTTACATCAAGCAGGACTGCAATCAGTTTTTCAACCAGTGGGGTTACGACTTCCTTAAGGTTGACTGGTGCGGCGGTCAAAAACAAAAGCTAGATGAAAAGACCGAATATCTTGCCATCATAAAGGAGGTTAGAAGCATCCGAAAGGATATTATCTTCAACATATGTCGTTGGCAGTTTCCCGGCGAGTGGGCCGTTAAGGAGGCTGACTCGTGGCGCATCTCTGGCGATATCGACGCCAAATGGGGCAGCATCAGCCATATCATCGACCTGAATGCCGATTTGGCAAAGTACGCATCGCCCGGGCACTTCAACGACATGGACATGCTTCAGGTTGGCCGAGGAATGACCTACGACGAGGATAAGTCGCACTTTAGCATGTGGTGCATGATGCTCTCTCCGCTATTAGCTGGCAACGATCTTCGCACCATGAGCAAGGAGACCATCGAAATCCTTACCAACAGGGAGATGATTGCCATCCATCAGGATGAGGCTTGCATTCAGGCTGAGCGCAAGCTAAAGGAGGGCTCCGTTGAGGTTTGGGTGAAGCCGTTGGGCAAGGCCGCCAAGAAGGAGTTTGCCGTTGCCGTACTAAATAGAGGCGATAATCCAGCAACCTACACGCTTTCGTTTGCGAATTTGGGAATAAACGGAGTGTCAAAGGCTCGTGATGTTTGGCAGCATAAAAACGTTTCTGTAATCAACGGAAAACTTTCGTTAGATATTCCAAAGCACGGTATCGTTGTGCTAAGGGTTAAGGGCAAGTAACAAGAACAACAGGATATAAAGGAACATCCCCAAGTGGCAGAACCGCTTGGGGATGTTTGCTATTTGTCTGTATTGTTTCTATTGGGCAAGGAAGAAGGTTGCCATTACCGCCTTGTGGTCGGTTGGCCAAACATTCATAGGCTTTATAAATCTATCATTCGAGGTTTCCACTATACGCTTATTCCTGCAAATAGATCCTTGAGGTCCGACGATTACGGCATCCTTTAGTTTTAGGCCTTTATATGGATGGTAAAAGATAAAGTCGATGCGATCGCGATCATCTGCCTCGGGCGACCATGCCAGCTTCTTGATGTCCACCAAAGGATTATCGGCAGGGAAGGTAAAACCGGGGTGGGTTACCGGATTGGGATAGCGCTGGCGGTAGGCATCCTTATAGCCCGACTTTTCGAGTAGTTTGGTAACATGCCAGGGTACTACAAGCCCGTTGTGGTCGTACAGGTTGCGGTTGGCCTTTATCCAATCGAGGTGCGAGGGCTCGTTGAAGTCGCCGCCCAACATTACCAAATGTCCTTTGGCAATCTCCTTTTGGGCATCCTCAATAAATAATCGAATGGCAGCAACTCTTTGCGATGCGGCGTTGTCGAAAAGGACGGTGTCGAGGTTGTCTACTTTTTTGGGTAACTTCTTCCACGTTGTTCCGCAGTATCCGCGTGGGAGATAGAGGGCACAGTTGCGATAGTCGAGGTGGGCGGTGTAGAAGGCAACCTTGTGTGAGCCCATATCGGCTACTACTTTGTAGATGCTGCCATGGTCATCATTTTCGGGAAATACGGTGGCGCTGTCGACAATAGGGTAGCGGCTCAAGATACCCGAATCGTAGCTGTAGAAGGAGTAGTAGGTCTTGCCTCGCTTGCGTAGCGATTCGACGATACGGTCGCAGAAGCGGGTGCCCTTATAGTTGCGCACTTCGCTTAGGGCAACGAAGTCTGCATCGGTACGAGCAATCTCGTCGGCAATAGCCTCGTATCCGTTAGGGATTACAGTCCCTTCCTGCCAGATGTTAAACTGCAGGACCTTGATGGTCTTTCTCTTTTTAGCTTCTGCCGAAGAGAAGAGAAGGAGGATTGCCAAAAGCAGCAGCCACCCTCGTAAGTGGTATAATGATCTCATGGTGTTTAGGGTATTGAGTTTAGATGGTGTAATATGAAAAGAGACGCTAATAGCGTCTCGTATTTATTAGGCAAGAGCCTCCTTAATCGCTTTTGAGGTGCTTTTCTGGATAATCATGCTTGCATAATCGGGGAAGTTAGCCTTGATGGTGGCAATAGCGTTGGCGTCCTCGGCGAAAACAACCTCGGGCAGATTCTCTAGCTCTGAAGGTTGATGGTTGTCTACTAGGTAGCGTAGAATCATGTAGGGTAGCGATTCTTCCACATGCTCATTAACGTAGGTTTCCAGCGTTTGATCCAGTACTGCTTCCACCTCCAGCACTCCACCTTTAATAGAGGGCGTTTCGCCATCTTTAAAAATGAGGTAGTACTCTATGGTTACCTTTTTATCCTTTTCGGTAGCCTCTAAGAGCGCGTAGGCGCTTCCAAATCGGTCCACCTTAGCAGAGTATTGTTGAAACATGACGTGTGTCTTTTACATTTGATTGGCAAAAGTAATGCGTTTGGACTGGCATTGCAAATATTCTATTTCGCCGATTATGCAACCAAATTTTTATCTATTACAATAACGTAGGGGCAGATAATTATCTGCCCCTATAAAATATTCGGGTAGATGATTATCTACCCCTACGAATCCTAATATGCCCTTTTGTTTACCCCTTCAATAAAGTTGATGAACGCGGTGTTTACAACGCGGTTACCTCCATCGGTGGGGTAGTTGCCGGTAAAGTACCAATCGCCAAGGTCGTTTGGACAAGCCTCGTGAAGTCCTTCAACCGTTTGGTAAACGATCTCTAGGTCTGCCTTCATATCGGCAGGGCGAAGAATTTCGGCAATCTTGGCGGATATCTGCTCGTCGGTAAATGGACGGTAGATATCCTTTACGTGGTTGATGATCTCTTCTTTTGGAAGGTATTGTTGTGCCTTGCAGCGCTGGTAAACATCATCGATAACATCCGTTTTTCCGGCATCCTTAAGCAGTTCGATAGCGGCCGTAAAGGCGATAAAGTCACCCATCTTTGTCATGTCGATGCCGTAGCAGTCGGGGTAGCGAATCTGAGGCGCTGAGCTTACCACCACAATCTTTTTAGGGTTGAGGCGGTCGAGCATGCGCAGGATGCTCTGGCGTAGTGTGGTTCCTCGAACGATGGAGTCATCAATAATTACTAGATTATCTACACCAGCGTTAACCGTACCGTAGGTGATATCGTATACGTGGGCAACCATGTCGTCGCGGTTTTCGTCCTGCGTGATGAAGGTACGTAGCTTAACGTCCTTCACGGCAATCTTCTCGATGCGTGGGCGCTCGGAGATGATCTCAATAAGCTTCTCCTGGGTAATGTTACCGTTTGCCTCAATAATCTGCTGCTTTTTCTGCTCCGCCATATACTTCTCAACACCTTCAACAAGCCCGTAGAAAGCGGTTTCGGCAGTGTTGGGAATGAACGAGAATACGGTATTCTTTAGATTGTAGTCAACAGCCTTTAGCACTTGATTAACGACGCCAGCACCTAGGCCCTTGCGCTCGAGGTAGATGTTCTTATCTGTTCCGCGCGAGAAGTAGATGCGCTCGAAAGAGCACGATTTGCGCTCCTGTGGTACACGTATCGGTTCGAGTGAAACATCACCATTCTTACGGATTATAAGCGCAGTTCCTGGCTTCACTTGGTGAACTTCAGCGGCAGGAACGTTCATCACGGTTTGGATAACGGCGCGCTCTGAGGCTACCACCACAATCTCATCGTCGATGTAGTAGTTGGCTGGACGAATGCCCCAAGGGTCGCGGGCAACAAAGGCATCTCCATGCCCAATTAGGCCTGCAAGAGCATAGCCTCCGTCAAAATCTTTTGTAGCAATTTCAAGAACCTTACGAACATCTAGGTTCGATTCGATTAGCTTAGATATCTCCTTATTGTTGAAACCTTCGTTCTTGTACTTGCGGAAGAGCATCTGGTTCTCCTCGTCGAGGAAGAAGCCCATCATCTCGAGGATGGTAACGGTATCGGTAAAATCCTTTGGATGTTGCCCAAGTTCAACTAGGCGGTTGAAGAGTTCATCAACATTGGTAAGGTTGAAGTTTCCGGCCAGTACCAAGCTACGGCTACGCCAGTTGTTGGCGCGCATCACCGGATGCACAAAGTCGATGGAGTGGTTACCGAAGGTGCCGTAACGCAGGTGACCAAGGTACAGCTCTCCTGCAAAGTTGACATTTTCCTTTGCCCAACTAGGGTCTGTTACAAGCGACTTATCGGCATGGGCAATTCCTTGACGAATATTGTCGAATACATCCTTTATTGGGGTCGATTGGTTGGAGCGATAGCGGTCGAAGTAGCGTTTCCCGGGGGCAAGGTCAATCTTTACGCTGGCAACGCCGGCGCCGTCCTGTCCGCGGTTGTGCTGCTTCTCCATTATTAGGTACAACTTCTGGATTCCATAAGTCCACGAGCCGTATTTCTCCTTGTAGTACTCCAACGGCTTACGTAGGCGTATAAGGGCTATGCCGCACTCGTGCTTAATTTGATCGCTCATCTTTCAACTAGTTTGCTGTTTGTTATTGTGTGTTCTCTCTATTTCAACAAATAAAAAATCCCACTACAAGGGTGGGAAGTTTATTTTTTCCTTTACAGGATATGCTTTGGGGTACTCTATTTTAACAACTTCGAGAAAGGCTTTAGCCTCGTTTAATGTTCTGAAATCTCCAACAGATACGCGAAAGTATGGACTTGAGTACGATCGGTAGGCTTTAACGCTAGGATACTTTGCCTCGAACTGTAGCACCAGCGCTTCCGACTCTTGCCTAGAATTTTGCTTGTTGTCGGAGAAAATTCTTATTCGATAGCCGTTTTGGGTGAAAGTTCGTTCGTTTTTCACAGCCATTTGGGCTACCGCTTGTTTTAGAAATGCAGGCTGATTAAGCTTGACTGTTGCTTCATTGGGCCCTGGCTGTGCTATATCAGAGTATATATTGTAGAAAACAACTCGCTGAGTAGTGTCGGAGGAAACGGTTAGGTTTTGCGTGTAACCTTTTAAGTAACCCGCCATCAAAATCGCAATTACGGCAATAATTTTCTTCATTTTGGGATATCCTGTTCGCTTGTTTTGAAGACCTTTATGGCTGCAAAGGTAGTAAATTCAAACCAGTAAACTACGCAAAGTTAATTGTTAAGAATTGCTACAATCACTGCTTTCGCGATGTTGTTAGAATGCTATCTAGGCCTTTTATTGATTTGCTCAGTTTCTGATTTTCAATTTTGATTTTTTTGGAGAAAGGGAACGAACTAACCTTAACGTAGCCATTTGCGGTAAAGTCGTCTGGGTTGAGCTTTCGGGTAAGAAGCATAAACCCGGAAGAAAGAATGTTGGAAATACGAATTTTGAGTTGAACCGTCTTTTCTATCTGACTTTTGGCTGGGACCTCAACCTTTTCGAGCGATTCTACATGTGCAAACTTGCTGTCAAATCTATTTATATCGAGATCTAGCTTTCTAAGACATACCTTGCTATGGGTTGGGTTGTTTACCAGCAAGGTTATATCAACATAGGCTGTTGAACCGCTAAACTCTTTAAGGGTAACGTTGGTTACCTTTTCAATACGAATGTCCTTGTAGCTGCTGCAAGAGGCAAGTAGTAGGCAGAGCAGAATGACGAATAGTAGCTTGGTGTAGCGCATGTGGCGAATAATTTGGGGGCTAAATTAGCAAAATAATGCGATTTGCTACTGGTTAGATGTCCGAGGATATAAATACTGTCTTTGGCCTTAAAGTGTTTCTTAATAGCGTTTTATGATGGTTTGTGAAAATTATTGCACAATGGTAACGCATTGTACGGTTTCGTTCAATAAAAACAGAGCAATAATTTGCAATTGTTGTTCTTTTTTGTTGTAAAATTGTGCAAACAAAAGGAGCAGTGCATGAAACGAATGGATATTACCATTGATGATATTGCAAGCGAGTTGGGAATTTCTGTTTCAACGGTTTCGCGTGCGCTAAACAACCATCCTCGCATTAGCGATGCCACCAAGCAAAAGGTGCTAAAGAAAGCAAAGGAATTGGGCTATAAGCCAGGTTTGTCCGATTATGGGAGGAGGCTCACGTCTTTAGGGCAAATAGTTGCGCTGGTTTGCCCGCATCTTAACAACCGAATGTACCGAACGGCACTGGAGAAGTTACAACCCGCTCTTTTGACTAAGGGAATCATAGTGTCTGCTTTCTTCACCGAAAATCGATCGGAAGTAGAAAAACAAATTGTTAATAAGCTGATAGAAATAAAACCTGCGGCTGTAGTTCTTTCTACGGCGGTAGATACCAATGACTATAGCCATTTTAACCAGCTTATTGATGCAGGTATACCTCTCATTTGCTTCAATCGGGTAAACTTCGATTTTCCAGTACCTAAGATTATAGCCGACAACTACCAAGGAGCTTTTTCGGCCGCAAGTAAGCTTATTGCTGGGGGCGCTCAACGAATAGGGGTAATCGTGGGGAATCGCCGTTGCCATATTTACGAGGAGATCGTGAAAGGTATAAAGCAGGCCGTTTATAAGGTTGGACGTGCATGGCGTCCGGAGTATGTGGTTAACTGCAACCTCGATCATAGCTCTGTTGAGTATGCTATTGAATACTTATTCTCGCTACCAGAGCCGCCTGATGCGATGATTGTTGGACGCCCGCAGAATGCCCTTCACCTTGTTCACAGGCTTAAGGAACGGAATATATCGGTTCCTAACGATATACCGGTGGTTGCTTTTGGCGCCTTTGAGTATAATATGTACATTTCTCCATCAATTTCTACCATCGAGGCGGACTCTAACCTTATGGCAGATGAGCTGCTAGCAAAGGTAGAGGAGGTTCTTTTAAGCGATGGCGAGCAGGTTACAGCCAGCACTATTATTATTCCTACAGAACTTTTTGTCAGAGGAACTAGCTTTAGATAATTTTGTAACACGAATACATTTTTGCTATGATATTTACAGGTGATGACGAGAATACTACCTATATAGGTGTAAATATGAGCGGTCGCTACATTCAGGTGGGCCGTGTAAAAGGGGAGGTTATCGAACAACAGGTTTCCCGAAGAATTAACAACCGCGAGGTAGAAGAGGTAATCCTACGCGAGCTGATATCGACCATAGAGGAGGCAATGACTCCTGATGTTAGCAGCATTGGGATTGGCGTGCCCAGCGTGGTAGATGTTAAGCAGGGCATTGTTTACAAGGTAATCAATATTCCTTCGTGGCGAAAGGTGCAACTTAAGGCTATTCTGGAGCAGCAGTTTGGGGTGCCAGTTTACGTAAATAACAACGCTAACTGTTTTGCTATTGGCGAGAAGTACTTTGGCAAAGGATTCCCTTACGACAACATGGTTGGGCTTATCATTGGAACTGGTGTTGGTGCAGGTATTGTTTTGAATGGGCATCTCTTCTCTGGAAACAACTGCGTTGCTGGTGAGTTCGGTCTTATTCCTTACAAAGAACACGACTACGAGTACTACTGCTCCGAAGGTTATTTCGAAGAAAAGTATGGCATTAAGGCCGACGCATTCCTCGAAAGAGCCGAAGACGGTGATAAGATTGCTCTAGCCGTATTCGAACAGTTTGGTTACGATGTGGGAAACATCGTTAAAACCATCATGTACTCGGTTGATCCCGATTTGATTGTTGTTGGTGGAGCTCTTTCGAAGGCATTCCCCTATTTCGAGAAAACGATGTGGGAGCAAGTGCGCACGTTCTTCTATCGCGAAGCTGCCGATAGGTTAAAGATTTCGCAAACCGAAACCCAGGATATTGCCATTCTTGGAGCCGCTGCGCTTTGTCTTGACGCAAAGAATCGAAACATATTTAGCAAGTAGAAAAAGCAATTCTTTTGCTGGAAAAATTAAGAAGCCCCACTACCAATACTGGTGTGGGGCTTTACTTTATCATATTGTTGAGCCAATTCTACTCTACAGGCTCGCCCTTTAGCGTAGCCGAGGAGGCTTGAGTTATCTTAACCTTAACAAGATCTCCTACTTTGTAATTCTTACGAGGGAAAACCACCACCTTATACTGCGAGCTTCGTCCGAAGAGTTCCTCTTTGGAGCGCTTCGAAGTCCCTTCAACCAGCACCTCAAATACCTTTCCGATATCCTTTTGGTTGCTCTTTAGCGAAAGCTTGTTTTGCAGCTCGATGATTTCGTTTAGGCGGCGCGTTTTTACCTCTTCGGGTATGTCGTCGGTAAGGGTGCGCTGTGCCTTGGTGTTGGGGCGTTCGCTGTACTTAAACATGTAGGCAAACTCGTACCCAACTTCCTCCATGAGCGATAGCGTATCCTGATGCTCTTCCTCAGTCTCGGTGCAGAATCCGGCGATGACATCGGTTGAGATGGCGCAATCGGGCATGTACCTGCGGATGGCTGCTATGCGATCCAAGTACCACTCGCGGGTATAGCCACGGTTCATCATCTTAAGCATGCGGGTGTTGCCCGACTGTGCTGGTAGATGAATGTACTTGCAGATGTTGTCGTGGGCGGCCATTACCTCAAGTACCTCGTCCTTCATATCTCTAGGATGTGAGGTTGAGTAGCGAATGCGCATGGTTGGATTTTGCTTGGCAACCATGTCGAGCAGGTTGGCGAAGCTTACATCGCCATTTTCGCTGTCGGGGCTGGTCCATCGGTAGGAGTTCACATTCTGTCCGAGCAGTGTAACCTCCTTGTAGCCGTTGTCGGCCAATTCCTGAACTTCGCGCAGAATGGTGTGTGGGTCGCGGCTGCGCTCGCCACCACGGGTGTAGGGTACCACGCAGTAGGTGCACATGTTGTTGCATCCGCGCATGATCGAAACGTAGGCGGTTATGCCATTCTGGTCGAGGCGAACGGGGCTAAGGTCGGCGTAGGTTTCCTCGCGCGAGAGCAGCACGTTGATTCCCTTTTGTCCACCTTCGGCGCCAACCACCAGGTTGGGCAGGTCGCGGTAGGCATCGGGGCCAACTACGATATCAACCACCTTATCCTCCTCCAAAAGTTTTGTTTTGAGGCGTTCGGCCATACAGCCAATTACGCCCACAAGCACAGGGCGCTTCTTTTTCTGCTGCTTAAATACATCCAGACGTCCCCATACGCGCTGCTCGGCGTTGTCGCGGATCGAGCAGGTGTTGATGAGGATTAGATCGGCCTTCGCCATGTCTTGGGTAAGCGAGTAGCCGTGCTGCTGCATGATGGACACCACCACCTCCGAGTCGTTGGCGTTCATCTGGCAGCCGTAAGTCTCGATGTACAGCTTGGGCAGGGTTTCGTTTACTACGGGTCTGATGGATTTAAAGTCCACTGCTCCCTTGTTGTCTAAGCTGATACTCATCGTCATAAAAATTTGTGCAAATGTAGCATTTTAAGTGAGTAGTGAGTATAGCGGGGAGGGCAAACCCTTGCATTCGTAGGGATGGAATTGCTGCATTATTCCTTTTATAAAGGACAATAAATGTATTTAGCTTATAAAAGGAATATCTTCGCCTCGAATTAACTACACTACTATTATTTATGACGAAAGTCCAAACGCTACTAGCAGCATTGGCTATTCTAGGGTCGATGGGCAATGCCAACGCACAACCTTCTATGGTTGGCGTCCCCACTCAGGGCATTGAGCATCTTTTGGCTACGCCTAAAAGCTATACGGCCGTTAAGGCGAGCGATCCTATTACGTTAGACGGTAAGTTCGACGAGAAAACATGGGCCAACGCCCCATGGACCGATAAATTTGTGGATATAGAGGGCGATCGAAGGCCAACCCCGCGCTACGGCACTCGGGTTAAGATGGCGTGGGACGATCAGTACATCTACTTTGCGGCCGAGCTGGAAGATCCGCATATTTGGGCCAACCTTAAGGAGCACGATCAGGTTGTTTTCTACGACAACGACTTCGAAATATTCATCGATCCTGATGGCGATAACCACAACTACTACGAGTACGAGGTGAACGCGCTAGGAACCATCTTCGATCTTTTTCTGGTAAAAACGTACCGGGTTGGAGCACCGCCTATTCTTAGCTGGAACTTTGAAGGGCTTAGGCAGGGCATCAGCATCGACGGCACGGTGAACAACCCCAACGATGTCGATCGCAAGTGGACGGTCGAAATTGCTATCCCGTTTAAGGCAATGGCGTTCGAGTTTAAAACGCCATCGCTGCAAAAGCCTTGGCGTATCAACTTCTCGCGCGTGGAGTGGGACACCAAGGTTGAGAACGGCAAGTACGTTAAGGAAATTGATCCATCAACCGGAAAGGGAAAGCCCGAGAACAACTGGGTATGGTCGCCACAAGGGGTTATCAACATGCACTACCCCGAGCGCTGGGGGTACCTCTCTTTCGCCAGCTCCGCCACCTTGGATGGGGTTAAGCCTTTAGAGATACCACAGACAGAGCAGGCCAAGAGCGCGCTTTGGGCGCTATTCTACCGTCAGCAGGAGTATGCCGGAAAGAACGGTCGCTACGCCAAGGAGCTCAAGGAGCTTGGCTTTAAGAAGAGCATCGCGGTAAACGGCGTACCCTATACGCTGCTGCTGGAAGCTACTACCGACATGTACCAGGCAACGCTGCTCGACAAGGATGGAAAAGCAGCCGCCAAGATATTCAGCGATGGCAAGGTGTACTAGGATTGCTATGCTGGTATAGGCGTTATACTTTTATATTAGGACATTAAAGGCGGGGCATCGGTTGCACAGGATCGATGCCTCGCTTTTTTTGCCTATACTTGTAGCTGCAGTTCCTACATCTATAAAAACTATACGGTTATGCCACTCGCAGCGCGTACAAAGCGGACTCTAATTGTTGGTATCCTCGCCGTAGTGCTGGTAGCGCTATTTTGGGGTATATCTTTTCTGAATTCCATAATTCCAATAGTTACCGGCTACAGCGCCAAGCATCTTTGCTCGTCGGTATTTATTTCGAACCGAGCGCAGCAGGATGTTGAGGTGTTAGACCTGAGCTTCTTCCCGGTTAAGTACGCCGTCAACACGGTTAGCTACAAGGATTCCACGGTTACCAGCCGCTTCCTGTGGGGAAAGTCTACGGCCGTTTTTCGGCGTGGGGTAGGGAGCACCTTGGTTCGCGATGCCGATTTGGCCTCCATCCGTAGGTTTGCCTTTACCAACGCCATCGGCTACAACCCCGACACGGTGCGCTGGCCGTTGGGCAACGTGCTGCCCGACTCGGTGGCCATCAGCCCAAATAAAAAGCTGAAGGCCGTATCGCGCGAGCTGGTTGGGGGGAGCAAGTATGGTGGGCATCCCTTTGCCTTTGTGGTGCTGCATAACGGCGTTCCGGTAGAGGAGGCCTACCGTAGCGGCTTCAGCAGCAAGAGCCGTCTTCTGGGCTGGTCGATGGGCAAGAGCGTGGCCAGCGCCATTGTTGGGGTGATGGTGGCCAACGGCATGGCCGACATCTACCAGCCAACGGGCATTGCGGAGTGGCAGCACGACGGGCGCAGCCGGATAACGCCGAACGACCTGTTGCGGATGCAGAGCGGCCTTCAGTGGAACGAGGGCTATGGCTCGCGCTCCGACGTTACCCAAATGCTGTACTGCAGCGGCAGCTTTGGCCAATACGCCATCGGCAAGCCGCTGGAGCACCCCGTAGGTTCGCGCTGGACCTACTCCTCGGGCAGCTCCAACATTGTATGCTACTGGGCACGGCAGCACTTTAAAAGCGACTCCGCCTTCTACGCCTTTATATACGGTAAGCTGCTCAACCGCATTGGGCTTCAGGATGCCATCCTCGAGCCGGATGCCAGCGGGATTCCCGCAGGCTCGTCGTACATCTACGCCACGGCGCGCGACTACGCCCGCTTTGCGCTGCTCTACCTGCAGGATGGCGTATTCAACGGCCAGCGCATTCTGCCCAAGGGCTGGGTAAGCTACACCCGAACGCCAACCCCGGCAAGCGATGGCGCTTACGGCGCATCCTTCTGGCGGAAGGGGCCTAAGAGTGCCCCGGAGCTGCCCGGCGACTTCTTCTCGTGCGAGGGGCACGATGGGCAGTACGTCGTAATTATCCCATCGCGCCAGCTGGCCATTGTGGTGCTCGGCTACTCGCCCCGCTCGAGCAACGCCCTAAAGCTGGGGCTGCTGGTTAAGGACGTGGTGGCGGCGGTGGGCTAGGGTCTATAGCCGTAATGACTATTTATAGAAGGATAAAATCGGAGAGTAAAATTGATGTATAACGAATAGCCGGCATGGATTGGTAAAAAGAGTCGTAAGGCTATTCCGTAAACACCATGGAGAAGCTGGAACATCCCGGAAACGGGGCATACCAGACTGGCACGAAATCTGTTCGAGTTGGTACATCCCGCTCTGCGGGAGAGCGGAGCATCTACAAGATTAACTAGCCGAAAAAACACCAACAATCAGGAACGAACAATATAGGAATAGCGCTAAGCAGCGACCGAACGAGTTATTTCGTGCAGGATTTTTCTTTGTTTCGTTTCTTTTGATCCCTCAAAAGAAATGAAAAATGGAGTTTGCCGCCCTCCAATTATAGCATCTAACGGCGGTGGGGTAGAACCTGCCCCTGCTCTGGAATCGGCTACTTATCCATTCAGTTATCAAAACCTTTGTGCAAGCCCACAAAACTGGGGCGTATCGCTGGCTTTGGTGGGGGCAAAATCTGCCCCTCAGCGCATTCTGCCCGACATGTTGAAAACTTTTCGAAAAAAATTCACAAAAATATAGCTAACGAATGCCTAATGCTGCTAATTTTGAGTTCGGCGATCTTTGATTAGCGATTGGTTAAAGCTCCATTGGTGTAGGATACCGATGATTTTGGGGTTTTCCTTGCTTTTTGGATTTACCGCAAAGTTGCGGTAACCTCAAAACGCCATTTTGAGCTTCCCGCAGGTTGGAAGTAACCCCAAAATCTCATTTTGAGCCTCCCGCACTTTGGCGGCAACCCCAAAATAGAAAAATTGGGCTTCCCGCAACTTGGAAGTTTCCCATTTTCGCGTTTTGGGCTTCCCGCAGAGTGGAAGTAACCTCAAAATGGGCATTTGAGCTTCCCGCAGTTCTGCGGGAAATTGGTGGAGGAGAATCTTATTCGTTGGCTGCTGGTTTCATGCAGCAAGATGTTTTAAGGTAGTGTGCGGTTTAGGCTTTAACCATGCTAGAAAAGTAAGATGAGTTTTACTGTAAAAATAGGTACTAATTAAAACCAAACAGGTATGGCAAGCACAAGCAAGCTCTCTAAAATTCCGGTTGCCTCGCTAGGTGGCGTAACCGATAGAGTTATCACAACCACAAAGGAGTCGAATCTACAGGATGTTATAACCGATTCGGCTTTTACCAACCTCGAGGAGAAATCGAAACGCTACACCGAAGGTCTCAGCAAAAGGCTCTACAGCAAGCTTACTAACGACATGGTGGCCCTGGATAAGAAGCGCGACGGCATCAGCCGGCGCATGGACGAGTACGTACTTTCGCTGCTCGAATCGCCCATCGAGACCATGCATGCGCCAGCACGACGTGTATACGATATTATTGAGCGCTACCCCAACGTGGAGTCGGAGGCCTACGCCGACGAGAGCAAGCACCTCCGCAAGATGATTGCCGAGCTGCGCGATGCCAGCCTTAAGGACGATGTAACCCTGCTCAACCTCAAACCTTGGATTGATGCCCTTGAGGCCGCGAACGAGGAGTTTGAGGCAAAGATCATCGAGCGCGGAAACGATTTGGTGGCTATCCGCGAGGTGCAGTCGGCAACAGCCCTGCGTCGCGATTTGGAACAAGCCCTACGCGACTACTTCGAGTTCGTTCATGGCATGGTGGTCACCAAAAAAACGGAAGAGTATAAGCTGTTCGAGAAGAAGCTACAGGAACGGCTGGATACAGCCATCAACCCGCTGCTTCGCACCACTCCCGACGATAAAAAATAGCCGCGCTTGGCGGGGTTTCTTTTTAGTTTTTAGTTTATAGTTAAGTTTTGGGTGGGCCCTGCCGTAAGGTGGGGCCTTTTGTATCAGTAGGCCGTTGAGCAGAATAAAAAAAGGAGCCTCGTGGGCTCCTTTTGCTACTTGCGTATCTTTCGGCGGATAAACCGCGGTATAAACGACTTGATGTGGCGCTCCACCTTTCGGAGGTAGATGTCGCCCACGGTAATCAGGATTCCCGTCTCCTCAACTCCGCCAAACTCGTGGTTGATGGCCGTCCCGAACACCTTCATCGAGGGCGAAAGGTTCATGTACGAGTTGATGAGCGGCGGAATGTTCTCGCCCAGCTCGCGGATTCTCTTCTGAAGGATCTTGTAGCCCTCCTCGTAGGGTTTACCCTCAAACAGGGCGTCAAGCACCTCCTGATCCAGCTCTAGCGGGAGCGGCTCGATAGGGGTAACCAGGTTGTCGTTGTCGGGGAAGTACTTTCTCAGGAAGTAGAGGATCATGTTGCGCGCCTCCACGTTGTACGAGGTGTACATGGTTACCTTCCCGAAGAAGTACTTATGGTCGGGGTGCTCCACCACCAGCGCGCCAAGACCGTCCCACAGGTTGTCGAGGGCGTAGATGCCCTTGCTGCGCAGGCGGGTGCTCTGGTAGTTGGGCTGCACGAACGAGCGTCCAAGCTCAATCATGTTGCCCAGGTACTCCTTTTGGAACTTCTCCGAGAAGTTGAACAGCTCCGAGGTGGCCAGGTGCTTCACCTCGAGGTCGTCGCACACGATGTAGCGGTAGCCGCCCAGAATTTCCTCCTCGCTGGGGTCCCAAACGATGAGCTGCTTGTAGGGGTGTACCGGGTCGATGTCGAAATCGTCGATGTCGATGCTCTTGCCGGTACCGCCGCCAGCCGCACGGAAGGCCAGCTCGCGCAAACGGCCAATCTCGCGCATGATGTTGGGCGAGTCGTGGTGGTCTACAATGTACAGCTTGTTTCCGCCGTTGTTGGTGTGGCGGAGAAACTTATCCTTGGTCAACTCTTTTTTGATAAGCTTTTTATCAACCGGTTGAATAATTGGTTCCATGACTATTTAATTAGTGCTCTATTTTAAAAGTCTAGCTCCTCGGCTAGCTCGTACGATTTGTTACGAACAAACAGCGCCCACTCGTTGAGCGTTCGGCTCTTGTCGAACGTTTGGAAGGGGATTGGCTCGCCTATAATAATGTCGATCTTCTTGCTCTTTTGGCGGAACATCTCGTCGACAAGGTAGATGAACTCTAGGTTTGCCTTTATCCCCAGCTTCGAGCGGAAGTTGGATAGGTTGTAGAAGAACTCGGAGTTGCGGCCCGAGAAGAAAACGGGCACCACATCGCGCTGGTGCTTAACGGCCTTTTGGATGAAGTTCTTGTGCCACTCCAGATCCACAATTTCCCCTTTGACTTTGCGGGAGCAAAGCCCGGCAGGGAAGTAGAGCACCTGCGCATCCGATGCGTAGGCAGCCTCAATCTTTGCGGCGTAGTCGGTCGATTGCCGTCCAAACTTGTTGACGGGGATAAACAGCGGCTCGAGCTGCTTAACGTTCATCAGCAGGTCGTTTACCACAAACTTGATGTTGTCGTAGTGGCGCCCCATTTCGCTCATCATGATAAGCCCATCGAGACCTCCAAGAGGATGGTTCGAGGCAAAGAGGTAGCGGCCCTCCAGCTTTAGGTTTTCTACGCCGTACACCCGGTAGGTTATCCCTAAGTCCTTTAGTGCCGAGTTTACGAATTCGAGCCCTTGCTTATGGCCATGCCTCCGTAGCACGCCGTTTATCTCATCCTGATGAACGATGCGCTTAAGGTAGCTGATGATGAATTTTGGTAGGAACTTTTTTAGCCTTGGATTTTTGTTGGCTATAACTTTATCTACGTCTATGTAATAGTCCGTATGGTCTTCCACGGTTAAACTTGTTTTTTTTGCTAGTTGGCAAATGTAAGAAAAATATCGATTTCGCATAAAAATCTGAGGCAATGTACCCAATGTTAGCCTCTTTGGATGAATATTTTTTAAGGATTGGAGTTTCTTTTAACATAAAAATAGCCAACCGGGTGGGAAAAAGTGGGAAAAAGTGGGTGTTGTTGCGTGAAAATGTAGTAATTTTACCATTGGAAAAACCTCAAATTAATGAACTCTTTTGTAGGAGATTACAGTTGCAAACTCGACGACAAGGGGCGCGTGCTCTTTCCTGCCGCATTTCGCAAGCAGTGGAAAGGCTCGCTCGACCGCGTTATCCTGAAGAAGGATATCTTCGAGGATTGCATTGTGCTTTACCCTATGGAGGAGTGGGAACGTCAGCTGGCGCTTATTCGTAAAAAGATTAATCCCTACGTTAAGGAGCAAAACCAGTTTTTGAGGGAGTTTTACAGGTCGGCAGCCGAAGTAGAGCTCGATTCCAACGGGCGAATGCTGATTCCTAAGCGACTTGTCGAAATGGCGGGTTTGGTTAAGGAGCTGGTGTTTATTGGCATTGGCGATAAGATTGAAATTTGGGATAAGGATAAGTATCAAACCACCAATATGTCTCAGGAGATGCTTGCGGCAGGAGCCGAAAAGTTTCTTGGGGGCGAAATAGAAGAGCTATGAGCGAGTACCATATTCCCGTAATGCTTCACGAAAGCGTAGAAGGGCTAAATATCAACCCCAACGGGGTGTACGTTGACGTAACTTTTGGCGGAGGTGGCCATTCGCGCTATATTCTCGAACAGCTCGACGGTGGTAAGCTGATTGCGTTCGATCAGGATTTGGAGGCGCAGGCAAATATTCCTGCTAACGATAGGCTGGTGTTTGTGCACGGTAACTTCCGCTACCTACGCAGCTTCCTTCGCCTTAACGGCTACGAGCAGGTTGATGGTATTCTTGCCGATCTTGGCGTATCGTCGCACCACTTCGATGATGAGCAGCGCGGTTTCTCTTTTCGCTTCGAGGGGCCGCTCGATATGCGCATGAATACGCTCTCGAAGTTCGATGCGGCTCATGTGGTAAATACCTACGACCCATCTAAGATGATGGAGATATTCCGCGTGTATGGCGAGGTGGATAACCCTAAGGTGCTCGTTAAGGCTATTATCAAAAAAAGAGAGGAGAAGCCCATAGAAACCGTGCAGGAGTTGGTAGAGGCGCTTCAGCCTCATATTCCAGCAAATGCGCAGCATAAGTTTTTGGCAAAGGTGTTTCAGGCATTGCGCATAGAGGTAAACCGCGAAATGGAGGCGTTGAAGCAGATGCTGGAGCAGTCGCTTAAGGTGCTGAAACCAGGCGGACGCCTAAGCGTAATTACCTACCACTCGTTGGAGGATCGATTGGTTAAGAACTTTATGAAGAGCGGAAACTTTGAGGGTAAGGTTGAGAAGGACTTTTACGGAAATGCTAATACACCGTTTACGCTGGTAAACCGAAAGGCAATTGTTCCAAGCGCAAAGGAGCTGGAAGAGAATAACCGCTCGCGGAGTGCAAAGTTACGGATTGCAGAAAAGAGATAGTCATGGAAGAAGTTTTAGATAAGGTTGGCGGCAAAAAGGATGAGGCTCCTGAGTTTACCGACATCAAGCAGCCGAAGTCGGGTCCATCAAAGCGGATGAGTCCGGTAAAGGATGTGATATCCGGGAATGTGCTCGTGCGCGGATACCTTGTGAAGCATGTACCCTATATTATACTGCTCGTTTTTTTGGCAATCCTTTATATTACTAATAGGTATAAGAACGAAAAAATTGCCATAGAGGAGCAGAAGCTTCAGGAGGAGTTGAAGAATCTTAGGTCGGAGTCGATAACCACCGCAGCCGAGCTGATGCGCATTAGCCGTCAGTCGGAGGTGGTGAATCTTGTAAAAGAACGTGGAATGGAGCTCGAAGAATCGACCACTCCACCAAAAATTATTGAAAATAAGTAAGGTCGATATAGAATGTCGGTTAAGAAAGACATAATGTGGAGAATAGGTGTTGTTTACCTTGGTCTCCTTCTGCTTGGGTTGATTATCCTTGGACAAGCCATCCGGCTTCAGTTCTTTCAAGGCTCCAAGTGGAGGGAAGAGGCGAACGAGGTTACCTATAAGCGAATCAGCATCGAATCCAACAGAGGCGATGTCCTTGCTGTCGATGGGCGGATACTTGCCACCTCTATACCTTACTACGAAGTGCGTATGGACCTCAACGCAACCGGCTTGGTTGATTCGGTCTTTAACGAAAAGGTTGATTCGCTCTCTAGAAGCTTGTCTAACCTATTTAAGGATAAGCCTGCAAGCGCTTACCGTCGAATGCTGGTGAAGGCTCGTCGGCAGGGCAAAAGGTACTTTGCTGTTGTTCCTCGAAGGGTAAACTACCTTGAGATGAAGCAGATTAAATCTTTTCCTCTATTCAACTTGGGACGGAATAAGAGCGGATTAATTCTAGTTCAAGTAGGTCGACGTCTAAAGCCAAATGGGGTTCTGGCGGCTCGAACGATTGGAGCAATAAACGCAGAAGGTTATGGCGTTGGTATAGAATACTCGTTTAATAAAGATTTGAAGGGTACCGAAGGTGTTGCTATGGCGCAACGAGTGGCTGGTAGTACTTGGATTCCATTAAGTGGTGGTGTTGAGATTGAACCAAAGGATGGCCTTGACGTAGTATCTACGCTCGACATAAACTTGCAGGATGTTGCGCAGAGTGCTCTCTACCGTTCGTTAGAGGAAAATGCCGCCGATCATGGTACGGCTGTTTTGATGGAAGTTGCTACGGGTGAGATTCGCGCCATTGCAAACCTAAAACGGAATGCAGATGGCAGCTACTCCGAGAACTACAACTATGCTGTTGGAGAGTCGGTAGAGCCTGGATCGACCTTTAAAATACCTTCGCTGATCTGCATGCTAGAGGATGGGCTTATTTCTCTCGACGAGAAGGTCGATGCCGAAGAAGATGGCGAATACTATATCTATAATAAGCGAATAAAGGACTCGAAACACGATGGAGGTTATGGCGTGATTACGGCACAGCGAGTATTCGAGGTTTCGTCTAACGTTGGCGTGGTTAAGCTTATCAACAAGTGCTATAAGGGGCGCGAGGCTGCCTTTATCGACCGCCTCTACAATATGAAACTCGACGAAAAGGTAGGGTTTGATATTAAGGGTGAGGTTAAGCCAAACATAAAGTATCCGACGGATAGGTATTGGTCGGGTTTATCGCTTTCTATGATGTCTATGGGCTACGAGGTTAAGCTTACTCCGCTCCAAATGCTAACTTTTTATAATGCCATTGCCAACAACGGTAGAATGGTACGTCCAAAGTTGGTAAAGGAGCTTAGGTTGCATGGCAATGTCGTGAGGTCGTTTCCTCCAGAAGTTATTGTTCCTTCCATTGCATCAAAGGGTACGCTCGAAAAGGTGCGACAGGTGCTTCAGGGTGTTGTCGATTCTGGAACTGCAACTAATCTTCGTAATCCGAACTATAAGATTGCAGGAAAAACTGGAACCGCTCAAATAGCCCAGGGTTCGCGCGGATATGGTTCCGAAGGAAGAAGGGTTTACCAAGCTTCGTTTGTAGGATACTTTCCGGCAAACAACCCGAAGTACAGCTGTATCGTGGTAATTAACGCTCCCTCGAACGATGTTTACTACGCAGCATTGGTGGCAGGTCCTGTGTTTAAGGAGATTGCCGACAAGGTGTATTCCACCAGCTTAACCTGGCATAAGCCTTTAGAACCTAATGGTAAATTCGTAGATTTGCCCCGCTCAAAATCGGGCGATATAAAGAGTTTGACCGCTGTTTTTGATGGCCTTAAAATACCTTACCGGTTAAAGGAGGAGCAGGAAAAAGGCTACGCTGCTATTGATAGCACAAACTTCTCCGAACTAGTACTGTCGAAGCGCAGCATTGCAAAGAATATAATGCCTAATGTAGCCAACATGGGCATTAAGGATGCCTTGTTCCTTCTTGAGAATGCAGGCCTTAAAGTCGTATTTAAGGGTAGAGGGCAAGTTAAAAAACAGTCGATTGCCGCAGGACAGTCGATAACCCGTGGCCAAAAAGTTTATTTAGAAATGTCAATGTAAGATGCCATGAATAAATTAGAGCACGTTCTTAGTGGTGTAGAGATAGTTCAGGTTATTGGGAGCACGGCTCTTGATGTTCCTTGTGTTGGATTCGATTCTCGAAATGTTGTTTCAGGGCAGCTCTTCATTGCTATAAGCGGAACACAGGTCGATGGTCACAAGTATATACCCGATGCAATTGCGAAGGGGACTAAAATAGTTGTATGCGAGAAGCTACCCGAGGTACAGCCCGAAGGAGTAACCTTTGTGGTTGTTCCCGATTCGTTGGTTGCCTGTGGTCGTATTGCAGCAAACTTCTACGACAATCCATCGAAGAAGTTGAGATTGGTTGGGATAACCGGAACCAACGGGAAAACAACTACCGTAACCCTTCTTTACCGGATGTTTCGCGAGCTGGGCTATAAGGTTGGCCTGCTTTCTACCGTTGTCAACTATGTTGATGATAAAAAGGTAGATGCAACTCATACTACCCCTGATGCTGTAGAGTTGAATAAACTTCTGAATCAGATGGTGGAGGCTGGTTGCGAGTACTGCTTCATGGAGGTTAGCTCGCATTCTATAGATCAGCATCGTATCGAAGGTCTTCACTTCGAAGGTGCCATCTTCTCGAATATCACTCACGATCACCTCGACTACCACAAAACATTTGATGCCTATATTAAGGCAAAAAAGGCATTCTTTGATAACCTGTCGAAGTCATCGTTCGCGCTTACCAACGTCGACGATAAAAACGGCATGGTGATGGTGCAGAACTGCAACGCTAACATTAAAACCTACGGGCTTAAAAGCCCTGCCGACTATAAGAGCAGAATCATAGAGAGCCACTTCGATGGAATGCTCCTTAATATTAACGGAGATGATGTTTGGACCCGCTTTCTTGGGGAGTTTAACGGCTACAACCTAACGGCTGTATATGCAACATCGCTTCTACTTGGGGCCAATAAGGATGAGGTTCTTCGGGTGCTTAGCATGCTAGGACCTGTAAGCGGACGTTTTGAGTACGTTAAGTCGAAATCGGGCATAACTGCTATTGTAGATTATGCCCATACGCCCGATGCGCTGGATAACGTGATCGCTACCATTAATAAGATGCGCAAGGAAGATCAGCGTCTCCTCGTGGTTGTAGGTGCTGGCGGTAACCGCGATAAAACCAAGCGTTCGGTTATGGCTTCTGTTGCAGTAAACAACGCTGATTTTGTTGTCCTTACATCAGACAATCCTCGTAATGAAGATCCAAACGATATCCTTAACGATATGCGTCAAGGCATTAAGCCCGAGCAGATGGGTAAGGTGCTTACGATTGTCGATCGAAAGGAAGGGATAAAAACAGCGTGCATGCTGGCTAAAGCCAACGATATTATCCTTGTAGCAGGTAAGGGACACGAAAACTACCAGGAGGTAAATGGTGTTAAGCATCATTTTGACGATAAGGAAGTTTTAAGAGAAATTTTTGAATCACTACAATAACATAGAACGCTATGCTTTACTACCTATTTAACTATTTGGACGAGCTTAATTTCCCAGGAGCAGGGATGTTTCATTACATCTCGTTTAGAGCTTCTTTGGCAATTATTCTTTCGCTTACAATTGGATTGATTTTTGGGAAGAAAATAATTCGAATGCTTCAACGCCAGCAGATTGGCGAGGAAATTCGCGACTTGGGCTTAGAAGGCCAAATGCAAAAGCGTGGTACGCCTACCATGGGAGGGATCATCATTTTAGCATCCATTGTTATTCCTGTTTTGCTATTGGGAGATCTTAAGAATGTGTACGTTCAGCTAATGCTGATCACCACCGTTTGGTTAGGTGGCATCGGTTTGCTCGACGACTACATCAAGGTATTTAAGAAGAACAAGGAAGGCCTTTCGGGGCGTTTTAAGATATTAGGTCAAGTTGGAATAGGGCTTATTGTTGGGATTACCCTTTGGGTGAACGACGATGTGGTAATCCGCGAAAAGGTTCGTAGCGATGCGGTTAATGCTCAAGTGACAATTGTAGGAAGCGCAGGCAACGCCAACGAGAAGGTGGTATACCTATCTCCTGCCGAAAAGGCTACTAAAACAACCATTCCGTTTGTGAAAAACAACGAGTTCGACTACTCGAAGTTGGTTCCATTTAAGACAGAGAATAGGCAGATGTGGGGATGGATCGTATTTGTGTTGGCAACCATCCTTATTGTAACTGCCGTATCTAATGGCTCGAATCTTACCGATGGTCTCGATGGTTTGGCAACGAGCGTTTCGGTGGTTATTGGTACAACGTTGGGGATACTGGCGTACCTTTCGGGTAACGTTATTTATGCCGATTACCTGCACATCATGTATATCCCGAATACTGGTGAGATGGTAATCTTTATTGCGGCATTTATCGGTGCGCTTATCGGATTCCTTTGGTACAACACCTTCCCCGCCCAAGTATTTATGGGCGATACCGGAAGCCTTGCCATAGGAGGAATCATCGCTGTGTTTGCCATCATCATTCGAAAGGAACTGCTAATACCCATCCTTTGCGGGATATTCTTCGTAGAGAGCCTTTCGGTGATGCTACAGGTTTCGTACTTCAAGTACACCAAAAAGAAATTTGGAGAGGGGCGTCGTGTCTTTTTGATGGCGCCCTTGCATCACCACTTCCAAAAGAAGGGGTATCCAGAACCAAAAATTGTAATGCGTTTTACCATTGTGGCAATAATGTTGGCTGTAATTACTATTGTAACGCTTAAGATTAGGTAGTATGGGTAATGGGAGAATTGTAGTATTAGGTGGTGGCGAGAGCGGTGTAGGAGCTGCGGTGCTTGCCAAGGAGAAAGGGTTCGACGTTTTTCTATCGGACTTAGGGGCGCTAAAGGATTCGTACAAGGAAACGCTGACTAAGTTCAGCATCCCTTTTGAAGAAAAGCAGCATACTGAGGAACTTATCCTTAATGCTACCGAGATTATCAAAAGTCCTGGTATCCCCGAAAAGGCTCCTTTGATTAAGAAGATCAAGGATAAGGGTATGAAAATTATTTCGGAGATAGAGTTTGCTGGTCGCTACACCAATGCAAAGACGATTTGCATTACCGGTAGCAACGGTAAAACTACGACTACCTCCTTAATCTACCATATGCTTAAGAAGGCTGGGCTAAATGTTGGATTAGGTGGAAATATTGGCAAGAGCTTTGCCTATCAGGTGGCTTTCGAAAACTACGACTACTACGTTTTGGAGCTAAGCAGCTTCCAACTTGATGGTATGTACGATTTCAAAGCAGATATCGCGGTACTGCTAAATATTACTCCAGACCATTTAGACCGTTATGAGTATAAAATGCAGAACTATGTTGATTCGAAGTTCCGCATTACCCAAAATTTGAAAGAAAACGACTGCTTCATCTTCTGCTCCGACGACGAGGTGACGATGGAAAATCTCGAAAAGATCGTGCTTCGGGCAAGGCTGCTTCCTTTCTCTCAAGAGTTTGAGGTGGAAGAAGGTGCATACCTCGATGGAGAGACGCTCACCGTTAAGTGTGCGGGCTTAGAGTTCGAGATGCCGGTAGATGAACTTTCGCTTAAGGGTAAGCACAACGTGTACAACTCGATGGCGGCTGCCATTACCGGTACCGTATTGGAGCTTCGCAACGATGTAATTCGCAAGTCACTTAGCGATTTTCAGGGTGTTGAGCACCGTCTTGAGCCAGTGCTTAGGGTACGTGGTATTACCTTTATAAACGACTCTAAGGCAACTAACATCAACTCTACCTGGTATGCTCTCGAAAGCATGAAGGGACGCCAGAATGTTATCTGGATTGTTGGTGGCGTAGACAAGGGTAACGACTACTCTACATTGGCAAGCTTAGTTAACGAGAAAGTTAAGGCTATCGTTTGTCTTGGTGTAGATAATGCTAAGATTCATGAGGCTTTTAAGGATATGGTTCCTACCATTATCGATACCCAATCTGCCGAGGATGCCGTTCTGGAATCGTATAAGCTAGGAGCCGAAGGCGATGTGGTGCTGCTTTCCCCTGCATGTGCCAGCTTCGACCTATTCGAAAACTACGAGGATAGAGGACGTAAGTTTAAAAACGCAGTTAGAAACCTATAGACGATGAATCGCCTGCTTAAACATTTTAAGGGAGACCCAGTAATTTGGGCTATGCTAACGGTACTCGCGGTGGTATCCATTCTGGTGGTATACTCGGCAACAGGAACGTTGGCGTACTCAAAGTATCATGGGGAAACTTTCCGTTTCCTACTTAAGCAGCTATTCTTCGTATTCTCGGGGATTGCCATCGCCTATGTTGTGCATCTACTCGACTTAAGGTTTTACCAAAAGTTATCCAAGTTACTGGTGTGGTTTAGCATTCCGTTGCTGTTGGTTACCATGGCTATGGGGGCAAACCTTAACGATGCAGCACGCTGGATCTCGATTGGTGGGATAACCTTCCAGAGCTCCGACTTTGCCAAGGTTGCGCTAATTATGTATGTGGCGCACATGTTGGCAGCGCATCAAAACGACATTAAGGAGTTGAGGGTTTACCTGAAGATTATTGCTGTTGTCGGTGTTATATGCCTTATAATCCTACCGAATAACTTCTCTACCGCCGCCATGCTTGGCCTAATTTGCGTGATTCTGATGTTTATTGGGCGGGTAAGCACCAAGCATATTATGCTGACAGGTGTTGGTGCAGTCGTGCTGGTTGCTGGCTTTATTCTTATCGCTCAGGCTACCGGTTTTCAGAAGCATCGTATTGCAACCTGGGAGAAGCGCTACCACACCTTTGTGGGAGATGATAAGTCGAATAAGCCTTCTAAAGATGACACTTTTCAAGCAGATCAGTCGAAGATTGCCGTGGCAACAGGAGGCGTATTTGGGAAGGGTCCAGGAAACAGCACGCAGCGTAACTATTTGCCTCACCCTTATTCCGACTTCATCTATGCCATCATCATAGAGGAGTATGGATTAATCGGAGGTTTTATAATTCTGATGATATACCTAGCGCTGCTATATCGAGCAGGGGTTGTTGTCAAAAAGACAGATAAAACATTCCCCGCGTTTCTGACGATGGGGCTTATACTGTTGCTTGTTGTTCAAGCAATGATAAATATGGGAGTAGCCGTTGGGGTATTCCCGGTAACAGGGCAAACGCTACCCTTCGTAAGTATGGGGGGGAGCTCTATTTGGATGACAGGGGCTGTCTTTGGGCTTATCCAAAGCGCAACCCGAAAAATTGCAGAGGTAAAACCTGCAGCAAAAGAAAAAGAGGAACAATCGGACGCTAAGCCCGAAAAAGAACCAAAGGAGGAACTGGTAAATGAGTAAGCGAATTATCATTTCGGGTGGTGGTACAGGTGGACATATCTATCCAGCTATATCAATAGCCAACGCGCTAAAACTTATCGACCCAACTGTTGAGATCCTTTTTGTGGGTGCTCAGGGTAGGATGGAGATGGAGAA
Source organism: Acetobacteroides hydrogenigenes (assembly GCF_004340205.1). Lineage (NCBI taxonomy): Bacteria > Pseudomonadati > Bacteroidota > Bacteroidia > Bacteroidales > Rikenellaceae > Acetobacteroides > Acetobacteroides hydrogenigenes. The sequence continues at coordinate 26,672 of NZ_SLWB01000016.1, read as the reverse complement.
GGTGCCTGCTGCAGGCTACAAGATTGTAGGGCTTCCAATTGCAGGAATTCAGCGTAGCTTAACGCTAAAGAACTTTTCAGTTCCATTTAAGCTGATGAAAAGTTTAAGTGAGGCTGGTCGTGTGATTAAGGAATTTAAGCCGGATGTTGTAGTTGGTGTTGGTGGATACGCCAGTGGACCAGTGCTTTTTATGGCTAATCGTCGAGGAATTCCTACGCTTATTCAGGAGCAGAACTCATACGCTGGTGTAACCAATAAGATTCTGTCAAAAAGGGCAAAGTGCATTTGTACTGCCTACGATGGTATGGAAAGGTTTTTTCCGGCACAGTCTATTATAAAAACAGGAAATCCAGTTCGTCAGGATTTGGTGAATTTGGACGAGAAGCGTGCAGATGCGTACACCTTCTTTGGCTTAGACCCCAATAAGAAAACGGTATTGGTTCTTGGCGGTAGCCTTGGTGCCCGCACAATCAATCGTACCATTGCTGCCCATTTGGGAGAGATTAAGGAACAAGATTTTCAGGTGCTATGGCAAACCGGGAAATTCTACATCAGCGATTCGAAGAAGGCTGTTGAAGAATCGGGTGCTACCAATGTAAAAGAAATGGATTTCATCTACAAGATGGATCTTGCCTTTGCAGCTGCCGATGTAGTAGTATCGCGTGCAGGAGCAGGAACCATTTCGGAGCTTTGCCTCGTGGCAAAACCCTGCATCTTGGTGCCATCGCCAAACGTGTCGGAAGATCATCAAACCAAGAATGCGATGGCGCTCGTGAACGTAGATGCCGCGCAGCTGGTTACCGATGCCGATTGTAACGAGAAGCTAATTAACGAGGTAGTGGCACTGGTGAATAACCCCGAAAAGTGCGCGCTGCTTACTAAAAATATTGCCAAGTTGGGAATTGCCAACTCGGCCGAACGTATTGCTAACGAAGTTTTGAAGCTAATTAAGTAGTATGGAGATACCATCATACAAATACGTGTACCTGGTAGGTGTTGGAGGCATTGGAATGAGCGCTCTTGCCCGCTACTTTAACCATCAAGGGTTTAAGGTGGCTGGCTACGACCGTACTGAAACGGAGCTAACCCGTGCGCTTGCTTCCGAGGGTGTTGATGTACACTACGATGATAGCATCTCTCTAATTCCATCCGATTTTAGGAGCAATCCTGCGGATACACTGGTAATTTATACGCCAGCAATTCCTTCAGATCATAGCGAGTTGAATTATCTTATTGCTAATGGTTTTAAGGTGATTAAGCGTAGCGTGGCTCTTGGCGTTATTGCTGCATCGAAACGGACGCTGGGGGTTGCCGGAACGCATGGGAAAACTACCACATCGACGCTGCTTTCGCATTTGCTGGTGGAGGCTTTGGGTGGCGTTAACGCATTCCTTGGTGGAATTGCCAAGAACTATAGCACCAACTTGCTGCTATCGAAGAACGATGTGCTGGTGGCCGAGGCCGACGAATTCGATCGCTCGTTCCTTCAACTATTCCCTAATGCAGCCGTTATCACGTCTACCGATGCTGACCATTTGGATATCTACGGCTCGCACGAGGCAGTGCTCCGCTCATTTGCTGATTTCATCAATCAGATTAAGCCCGGTGGTGCCCTAGTGCTAAAGCAGGGTGTAGAGGTTCCTTTGGAGAATAAGGAGATTGCGGTTTACCGCTATTCGATTGATAAGGGTGGGGATTACCATGCGGAGAACATCGTTCGCAACAGCAACGGTACTTACACCTTCGATATCGTTACCCCCAAAACGCGCATTGAGGCTTGTACCCTTGGTGTACCCGGGTGGATTAACGTAGAGAACGCCATCGCGGCGGTAGCCTTGGCGCTTACTGTAACCGACGATACCGAGGCACTTAAGCGTGCCCTTGCATCGTTTGGCGGGGTAAAGCGTCGCTTCGACTTCTACATCAACACGCCTACGCTAACGTTTTTGGATGACTACGCGCATCACCCCGAGGAGCTGCGCGCATCAATATCATCGGTAAAGGCGATGTTCCCAAACCGTAAAGTTTGCGGCATATTTCAGCCACACCTTTACACTCGAACTCGCGACTTTGCCGAAGGGTTTGCCCAGAGCCTTAGCCTCCTCGACGAGGTTATCCTGCTTGACATTTACCCAGCTCGCGAGCTGCCAATCGAAGGTGTTACATCACAGATAATCTTTGAAAAGATAACAGCATCAAATAAAGTCCTTATCACGAAGAGCGAGTTGCTGGATGTGCTCAGCAAGCGCGAGATCGACGTGCTGATGACCGTTGGCGCAGGTGACATCGATAAACTGGTAGAGCCAATTGCCGATATGCTTAAAAACCGATACAGCATAAAGTAAAATGAAGATCAAGAAAAGAAAATGGGCTATTGTAGGAACGATTGTTCTATGGGTGGGAATACTTTCCTACCTAGGCTTTTCCATTTTCTTTGTAAAGGATAGGGAGAAGGGTACTGTTTGCCGTAGGGTAGAAGTGGTGATTGCCGATAGCGCGCAAAACCGATTCATCAATACGGAAGATATCATAGTTACCGCGAATAAGGTAGTTAAGAAGCTCGTTGGAACCCGAATCTCTAAGATTAATACTCACCGCATCGAGAACAAGATTCTGGAGATGCCTTTTATCAAGAGGGCAGAGGTGTACACTTCGGTAAGTGGTGTGCTAAGAATAGAGGTGGAGCAGCGCGAGGTTATCATGCGCATATTCAATGCCGATGGTAGCAGCTGCTACATAGACAAGGATGGGTACATCATCCCGCTGTCGGAACGTTCGGCTGCCGATGTGGTGGTGGTAAGCGGAAATATCAGCTTAAAGAACGGGAAGGGTGGACGAGTTCGGGTTGTCGATACATCGAAGGATAGCTGCGATAGAAAGGGGCTGCTGCCTGAGCTGTTCGACTTTGTAACCTACATACGAAACGATGAGTTCTGGAATGCTCAAATAGAGCATGTCTACATAAATAGCCCTAAGGATATCGAACTGATTACACGTGTGGGCAACCATACTGTACTGTTGGGCTCCTTTGAGGATTTTCAGACGAAGCTCAAAAAACTGTTCGTGTTTTACAAAAATGCTCTTCCTCGTGAAGGGTGGAATAGGTATAGCATCATTAATTTAAAGTACAAGAATCAGGTAATCTGCAAAAATAAAGTATTATGACCAGCAAGAACGATTACGTAGTAGCCATCGATTTGGGAACAACCAAGATTGTAGCCCTTGTTGGAAAGCTCGAAAGCAATGGACGGCTAAAAATTGTTGCGCATAGCAAAACCGAATCAACCGGAGTTAAACGGGGAATGGTTCAGAACATTGATGAGACGGTTAAGGCTATAGAAACAGTTGTTGCAGACGTAAAGAACAAGACGGGCCTTGAGTTTAACGAGGTGTACGTTGGAATTGCGGGACAGCACATTAAAGGAATAAAGAATCGTGGGCTTATTAACCTTGAAGCGTACGATTCGGAGGTGTCGAAGGAAGATGTTAAGCGCTTGATCGACGATATGTACAAGATTCCGCTCGAACCGGGCGATAAGATCTTGCACGTGCTTCCTCAGAGTTTTATGGTGGATAACGAGGTGGGCATTAAGAATCCTGTTGGGATTTCGGGACGCCGCCTTGAGGGTAACTTCCACATTGTGGTAGGGCAGGTTGCCGCAATGAAGAATATTGAAAAATGTATAGAGCGTGCCGGTCTTTCGGTTAGGGATCTAATGCTAGAGCCGCTGGCATCGGCTCGTGCGGTGCTTACCGAGGATGAGATGGAGGCTGGGGTTGCTCTCGTAGATATTGGTGGCGGTACCACCGACTTGGCGATCTTCCATGAGGGCATCGTTCGTCACACTGCCGTTATTCCATTTGGTGGTAACGTTGTTACGGAGGATATCAAGAAGGGATGCAGTATTCTGCAGCGCCAGGCTGAGCAGCTAAAGGTACAGTTCGGATCGGCAATTGGCGATGCGGCACCATCCGATAAGATCGTAACCATCCCCGGCATTTCGGGTCGAGAGCCGAAGGAAATCAGGTTTAGCAGCCTTGCTCACATCATCCAGTGCCGTATGGAGGAGATCATCGATCACCTTGCCTACCAGATAGCCAACTCGGGTTACGGCGATATGCTAAATGCAGGTATCGTAATTACCGGTGGCGGATCGCAGCTTAAGGATTTAAGCCAGCTCTTTACGCTTCACACCGGCTACGACGTGCGCATCGGTAGGCCAAATATCAACACGGTAGCCAATACCGATAACGAAATGAACAGCCCGATGCACGCAACCGGTATCGGTTTGATGCTGCTGGGATTCGAGGATATGATTAAGCGGGAGGAGGAAGAGGAAAAGGCAAAGGCAAAGGTTGTCGAAGCACCTGCTCCCGAGGAACATCTTGAGCCAACGCTCGACGAGATTGCTCCAAAGCCGGTAAAGCCCATGAAGACGAAGTCGATTAAGGAAAGCTCCTTCATTCAGAAGATCAAGCAGAATATCGGCGACCTCTTTAGCGATGATGATATATCGTTTGACCAAAAATCGTAAAAAAGGAACGCGATGCTAAACGACGATTTAATGAACTTCGATTTGCCAACAGGAGAAGCGCCAATTATTAAGGTCTTCGGGGTTGGTGGTGGTGGCGGTAATGCCGTAAACCACATGCACAAGCTCGGCATCAAGGATGTTGAGTTCGTAATAGGAAATACCGATTCGCAGGCGCTTGCCAAAAGCCCTATCCCTATAAAGATACAGCTAGGAAACTCGCTTACCCAAGGACGTGGTGCGGGCAACAAACCCGAGGTTGGTATGGAGTCGGCCAATGAGGCGCTCGAAACCATCGTGGACGTGCTTAGTACGAATACCAAGATGGTCTTTATCACCGCAGGGATGGGTGGTGGTACCGGTACCGGTGCTGCTCCTGTAATCGCTAAAGCGGCTCAAGACCTAGGCGTTCTTACCGTGGGCATTGTAACGCTTCCCTTCCGTTTCGAGGGGCCTAAGCGCTTTAACAATGCGCTTGAAGGCATTAAGGAGATGCAGAACTACGTAGACTCGCTGCTGGTGATCAACAACGAGCGCATCCGCGAGATCTACGGAAACCTTCAGCTCTCCGAGTCGTTTGCTAAGGCCGACGATGTGCTGGCCATTGCCGCCAAGGGTATCGCCGAAATCATCACCGTTCACGGGTATATAAACGTCGACTTTGCCGATGTTGAAACTGTGATGCGCGGTAGCGGCGTAGCGCTGATGGGTTCGGGTAAGGCAAGCGGTCCCGATAGGGCGCGTATTGCCGTTGAGATGGCCCTGAACTCGCCGCTACTTAACAACTGCAACATCCAAGGAGCAAAGAATATCCTTTACAATATCCAGTCGGGCCAGAGCGAAATCACCATGGACGAGCTAGGCCTTATTGGTGATTACATCCAGAATGCGGCGGGTAATGGTGCCGATGTTATCTGGGGTAACGGTATCGATCCGAACCTTACCGACGAGATCAGCATTACCATTATTGCCACCGGATTTACCTCGTCGGTTATTCCTGAGCTGATGAATATGACTCCTCCTCAGGTAACGAAGGTTCCGCTTCCTGATGAGAAACCTAACGAGGAAAAGCCCGAATACGTGGTGCTAAATATGGATGACGATTTCGAGTCCGAAACGGAGGGCTACATTGAGCAGGACGAGCTGGTTGAATCCGATGGTGGCTTTACGGTTCGTACCGTTCAGCGTCCATTGAGCGGACAAGGTGCACGTCCAATGCAGGCGCCCAACAAGTACGAGCTTACCGATCGTCGTATTGAGGAGCTGGAGAAGCGTCCGGCCTACGAGCGCCGTCGCCAGAACAACGAAATGACCATGCGCGAGAACGATTTCATCTCCCGCTACACCATTTCGGACGAGAGTAGCCTGATTATCCGCCCAGACAACTCGTACCTACACGACAACGTCGACTAGATTTTGTTTTCGAACCATAGGTAAAGCCGCCACCTTCTCTTGTTTTCGGAAGGTGGCGGCTTTCTTTTGGGGGATGGCCGTTAATTTAGAGCTGGATTGGGGCTTTTAAAATCGATCGTTTCATTTGATTTCTAGTTCGAATCGCTACCTTTGCTGCCCTTAAGATGGTGGAATAATGCAACGATTGCTCTGGACAACGGTATCGACCCCAGAGGTGTTATTCCCCAATTCTTGAATAAACCAAGCCGCTCCCCTACGGGGTAGGATCAAAACAAAATGCTAAGCAATGAATTTACTAAAACGACTTTTTATTGTGGCGCTGTCTGTGGCTTCCTTTACCAGCTGCGATTTGAACGAGCTGGTTGCAACCAAGCCAACCAAGCAGCAGATGCAGGGTACATGGGTGCTCACAAAGGCTACCGATAGCCAAGGTACCGATATCACCCAGAAGCTAAGCTTCCCGGTTACCGCTATTCAGCTTACCGACGATAACGGTATGGTGGGAACTATGGCTCCCATGTTTACCTACCTGGTATACGGGGGTTCGAAATGGTCCGAGGCGGCCGGTAAGATGGACCAGCTGTTCGACTACGTTAACATGCGATTTAATACGGGCGAGTTTTTTGTGGCCGATGGGCAGGTAGACAACTTTACCGTGGAGGCCAAGCTGCAGGCAACCGCCATTGCAGGCGGCGGAGCGCTTACCGACATCCTAAAGATTTTTGGGGTAAACACCAGCTTCCTTCAGCAGGTGATCTACCACAAGTTTATGAATGTTGCCGTTTTCTTCGACGGAAAGGACACCATGATCTGGGAGTTCGATCAGCAAACGGACGCCGTATACAACTACAAGAACTCGGTTGGCGAAATGGTGCCTTGGACGGGATGGTCTACCGCCAGCTTCCAAAAGTGCCGCTTCGTATTTGCGCGCAAAACGCTTAAGCTCGAAGATATTGTACGAAATGCCAACCAACGCTATTAGGCGTTCAATAAAATGCATAAAGGAAGAGGATGCCCGCTGTGGGGGCATCCTCTTTTTTTTCAACCTTCCGTATCTATGGTCAAGAGCTTTCCCTTGAATGCTTTGCCTAAAAGCCTGCAATACCTACGGCATCAGAACCGCAATTGATTTACTATGCTGGTCTGAGGCTATCGCCTCGGACGAAGCTATTCTGCAGGCTATAGCCTGCAATGGTAGGATTGACGAAGGCTGGAGCCTTCGCCTAACAGAGGTCTTGGTTTCTAAAGCGGAGCGAGGACGCTCCGCTTAGCGGGGCTTTTAATTGCGGTCTAAGGCCGCTACTTATGTTCGACGGAATTGCAAACGGAACAACGTGGAGTTCAGCACAGCAAATGACACCGAACCTAGTGCGCTTATTCTACACTGAGCAGTTGAATTTCTTTTTAAAATATTTCTTTAGTCATAATCAAGGTCAATCTGAATCCCTAATAATTTTTCACTTGGAGAACTATCTTTCAACTCTAGTATTGTATTTTCTTGAATGATTGATTTGTATTCTTCTGGATTAAATAGGCCTTTGATTTCTTCCAATTGATTATAGTTAACAGTGAGAATGTATTGTTTCTGAAATTTTTGAACAAATTCATTCAATATCAAAAAGAGTTCATGCTTCTGACGTGGGTCAATACCATCTAAAAGGCGACTATCATGAAATAGAAAGTCAATTTTATGCCCAAATCCTTTTAGAAGTATGGTGAAATCATACGCAAAAAGCTTAACATTACCTATTCCATCAGACTTGTCCGCTTCAATCTTTGGCTCTATTGTATATCTAATTTGATTCTCTCCTTCATTATTATAGACTGTTATACCTGCATTTGATCTTGGATAGAAGCGTTTTACTAAGGATCTAAAAAAGTCATTAGTTTGTAAAACAATTTCCTTTGCATCTCTCAAGTATTCATCTGTACGTTCTGATGCTTTTAAATTCTTCTCTTTAATATTTCGAGTTTCTTGTTTATACTTCTCAAAAAGTTCTTCGTATTGTAAGACGTTATCGTGTTTGCTCTTAAGATCAGAAAGTTTATTAGAAAGTTTTGTGTAAACATCCAATGCATGATGAGCATTCAGATAGTTCATCTTCTCATCAAGGTTTTTACATCCATCTGCTTTTTTAGTTATTAAGATATCAAGATGTCTAATCAAACTATTTTTTTGTTCTAATAGTCGTTTACCTCTATTACGTGAGATGTGGGCATAGAATTCCTCTAATTCATAAAGTTGCTTTAGTGTATTCTCTTTAAGAATAACTGATGCTTCTTTGTAAATTCGTTCAATATTCTCTCTTTTAATATCTGGAGATATTTTTAAACTCTCATCTATATTTTTTATTTGAATTTCTACCAGAGCAATTTCATTTTGGAGACCCTCAATGCTATGCTTTATTCGATCAGCATGTTCTTTAATTTCATAATAGTTGTCGGCTATCTTAAAACTCTTAAGGTTTTCCTCAAGGTTTACAATGGATTCATGTAATTCCTGCTTAGTTAAAGAGATATCCTTTTTTCCTGCAAAAAAATCTTTTAAGAAAGCATCTTCCCTTAAATTCTTAACTAAATCACGTATTCTATCCTTTTCTTGTGTAATGTTTTTTTTCTCTTCTGCTAAAGATAAATCAAGGCCCAAAAGCAGGGCGTTAATCATCTGAATCTGAAACGGCTTTTTAACCGCATTGGGATCTTTAGCGTCAACATAAGATGCTTTGTTGGGTCGAATAAAAAAAGGTAAGATAGATCTGAAACTTAATTCGCTTACATCTTCGGGTATATCAAAAAGAAGATCCCCCAATCGTTTGTTGAAAAATTTCAGGATGAGTTTTTCTCCATTAAGTACTATTTCGCCTTGATTATCGGTTGATCTTCTTGATGTGTATTCCTTATTATCAATCTTGAATTTCAAGATAAACTCCCAACCTGGTAGTTGATTTTTAAATCCATCTTTTTTACTTGAACCTAAGCAAAAGTGTATAATTGCTATTAGTAAGGATTTTCCTACTCCGTTAGTAGTATCCCCTTTGTCTGATTTGTGAGGATTCTTTTGGGTTGCAACAATAAGATTAATGCCCGTTTCCTTTGTGAAGTAAACAGGTTTAAAAGTATCCTTATTCGCTGTTAATGATATTAGTCGCATTTGTAAATCAATCCATTTTTTTCGACTATGGTATTTATGCCATAGAGGAATATTAATGATAGTACTAAATTGTCAAAACTATGCTCAGAGGCATATAACTCATTTTTCAAATCGTCTTGATAGTCTCTCCACAGTTCATCAATAGTCTTAGGTCTATTGAGTTTGCCAAGTAAGTAGCTACCAAAACCCAGCAGAGATTGTGAAAAATTGATATGTTTTGTAGGCATTAACATGAAAGTTCGATCTTTGGCTCTTCAAATATATCGCAACTTTCAAAATATTTAGCCATTATAGTAATAATTGGGAGTAAGTACTGTCTTTCATTCCTAGGGCTGCATTCGTTTATCATTGCCCAAAATATGTTGTCACCAGTGGTAGGTAGGTCTTTCATCTCTTGCTTTACCTTAACGTAGATTGCTGTAATATGTTCTTGTAAGTCATCTGCAAGCGATGTTCGTGTCGATAAATACTTTTCCAGAGCACCTAATGTTTCTGAACCATGATTAAGTAAATTGGCAGAGTACTCTGATAGCCTATTAAATTCAATTTTTTCATTCCAATCTGGATACTTTACTACTCCTGCTATAGGAACGATTGGAAGTTTCATGATAAAGTTAATCAGCTCATTTAGGACAGAGTAATCGATACTTACTATTTGCTCAGGATTTGGTATTGTGCCAATGATCGCTTGAATCTGATCATCTGCCAGTGAAAATAATATTCGCTCAAGATCGTCGGATGTAATAAAACCGCTTGCTTTTATGCCATATTTGGTCTTTATTTTAGTCAGTATTTGCTCTGCATCAGGGTTAACGCCTAGACGCTTATCATTTATTACGAAGTAGAATTCCTGGATATTATCCCAATGTTTTTGCAGTCCACTGAAGTCTGTTTCTATCTTTTTTGCTACTTGTAAATAACTTGTTTCAATGTTCTCAGGAGCATGAACCTGATAGTAGCGACCTAATTCCTCAATATATCCATCATTTTTTCTATCTCCAATATTCCCCCATGCCTTTATCCTTCTAAAACCAGAGTGTGCATAACTCATAATGTCACAAAAAAGGTTTTCAAAGGCCTGTCCATTCGCTTGGTAAATCTTATTCTGAAATAGTATTCGGGCTAATGTTCTTTCTTGAGTATTCATTTTGTAAGATAGTATCTTTTTAATTTGTTAAAGTTTAATGAGGATCAAGTTGAGTCTCAAATATAGTAAATATTGTGAGTTCGCTTTTAAATGGATAAAGTATATTAAACAAATCGTACCTAAGATGCAGGCTTTTGTTTCAATCCTATACAGGGGTAACCAATATTGTTGCCCTTCCGCCCTACATCGCTACGTTACCCCAACCGCAACCCGAATCTTTTAAAAAAATCACACAACCGAAGGTTTTTTACTTAAAAAAAGCTATTTTCACAGCAGGCGTTCTTAAATATGGTGCTGCGAGCGGCAAAGGTGGCAGAGGCGAATAGCCTTTGGAGCGAAAAGATGGGGTGGTTGCCGTAGCGCAAATGGCATTTGGTCGAGCAAATGCTTTTCCGCTGCTGGCGGAAGCCTGTTTGGCCGAGTAAATGGCATTCCGCAGTTGGCGGAAGCCCGTTTGGCCGAGCAAATGGCGTTCCGCTGCTGGCGGAAGCCCATTTGGTCGAGTAAATGCCTTTCCGCTGTTGGCGGAAGCTCGTTTGGTCGAGCAAATGGCATTCCGCGGCCAGCGGAAAATAATTTGGTCGAGTAAATAGAACGTTTTTCCCAGTATGTAGGGTTTGATGATGATTGGTGGAGCGGGAATGGTTGGCGCAGAACATGGAGTACTACCATAATACTTTTAACCATGAAACAATTAGTAAATTTTTCGAAGCTGATACTAGCCTCGCTAGTAACCTTCGGCGAACAAGTATTTAAGGTTTTCAATGATCTTTCCATTCCCGAGATCGAAACCTGTTCCTACTATACCAAAGCCGTTAACCTATTTGCGAAGCTGAAGGAGGCGCTCAACCGCGAGCTGCGCAGCAAGTACTCGCAGCTGGTTAAGCAGGCCGATAAAAAGCGCGATACCATATTTAAGGGCATAAAGCATCGGCTAAGGGGCTTCCTGATTTCGTATAGTGATGCCGAACGGGCAGCGGCGCAGCTAATTTGGCGCATCATCGAGCGAAACGGGGTGTCGTTGGAAGACGACAAGTACAACGTTGAGTCCTCTAAGCTCAATAAGATACTAGCCGAAATTCAAACACCCGAATGCGCTGCAGCCATTAAGCTGATGGGGCTTACCGAGGCGTTTGCCCTGCTGGCAGGGGCTCAGAAGGAGTTCGAGGACACCTACCAGTCGCGCGGCGTAGACGACACCGAGCGCAAGGAGTACGACTCGGCATCTACCATCCGTGTGGAGTTCGAGGAGGCGCTCGAGCAGCTGCTCAAGTACACCGAGTCGCAGGCCATGGTGAATCCTACGTCTAAGTGGGCACAGGCGCATGCGCAGATCGTCACCTTCGGCCAAAAGTTCGAGCTGGACCTACGTCAGGCTCAAGGCCGCGAGGATGCCAAGGAGGCGGCTAAGCAGCAAAGCTCAACAAACCTAGACAATATCGTATAAATTTATTGTAGAAAACGGTAGTACTTCAGAATAGTCACTTGGCCCGATGCCCCTTTGCATCGGGCTTTTTGCATGGTATGGGGGGGGCACAAAAAAAAAGCCTAGTTCGTCTGAGGCTATCGCCTCGGACGAATCTATTCTGCAGGCTATCGCCTGCATTAATAGGATTGGCGAAGGCTAGAGCCCATAGCCGTCAAGCTAAGCGATAAAATGCTACGAAGTAGCAAACCCTCAATAACCGCGGATGAAATCCGTGGACGCTGAACGCCACCCCTCTTTAGCAGCCCCGAACGGGGCTGACCCTTTTATGCGTACGAGCAGCATTTGGGGCAACCCCTTCGGGGCCGATTGCTTTCGGCCAAATGTCCGTGGGTTTAGCACCCACGGTTACTAATGGGGCGCTACGTTGTAGCGCTTTAATGCCACCCCTGTAGTCGTTTGAAGCCTTAGCTTGACGGCTATGGGCTAGAGCCTTCGCCTAACAGCGGTACAGAATTCACCATCTAGCACAAAAAAGCCGCAGCGCAATGCGCCACGGCTTACATTGTATCACGTATCACGAAAGTTTGCAGAACCAAAGTCTTGATACGTGTGTCTTGATACGAATTACTATCGTCCCGTTGCCCGAAGGTACTTTTGGCGCTGAACCTGGTAGCTGGAGAAGGCCTCGGTGTAGCGGTCGTTGCTCTGCTGGAACAGCCGTTGGGCGTCGAGCAGGTCGGAGAGGGAGGCGGTGCCCGCCTTGTAGAAGTCGAGGCTGAGCCTTAGGTTCTCCTTGGCCGAGGCGATGGACTGCTTGGCCAGGTCGATCTGCTGGTAGGCCTCCAGCAGCGTATTCCATTCGAGGTTAATCTGAAGGATGAGCTGCTCCGAGGCGTTCATCTTCTCGTTTTCGGTTAGCTTGATCTTTAGGTTCTCGCGCTTAACGGCGTGCGAGCCGCCCCACCATCCCGAAATGGGTATGGATGCGGTGGCGAATACGGCGCCGAAGCTGCTGTTCGGCCCCATGAAGTCGTGGTAAACGTAGCTGGCGCCGATGCCCACCGTTGGCAGGTGCTTGCCCAGCTCCATCTTCTTCTTAAGCTCGGCTGCGAGGATGTTCTTATCCAGCAGCTTGTACTCGTCGCGCATGGGTAGCGCCTGACTGGGGTCTACGTAGATGGCGGCGGGCTTGTCGGGCTCGGCAAACGGTGCTGTGGCAATATCGAAGGACATCATATCGACGCCCACGAGCTGCGCTAGCGCCATCTTGCCAACCGAGAGCCCGTTGTTAACCTTCAGCTTGTTGCTGGCTACCTCCTGCTGCTGGAGCTCCACCCTCAGCTGGTCGTTCATCGGTACGATGCCGGCCTTTACGGCTACGGCAACGTCGCTGTGCACCTGGCTTAGCAGCGATTCTACCGCGCTAATGGTAACGAGCTTCTCCTTAAGTGCGGCTATCTGCCAGTAGTGCTGCGCCACCTTCTCGGCTACCTCCTTCTCCGAGAGCGCCAGCATCAGCTCCTGCGCCTCGACGCCCACCTTGGCCAGCCGGTTGCCGTAGAAGATCTGTCCACCGGCAAAAAGAGGCTGTACCGCGCTCACCATCGCCGTTTCCCCATTCTCGAGCATCGCGAAGGGGATTGGGGGCACGCCGGGAACGGGCAGCGATACGGTAGTTTCGACGATGCTCTTGTTGGCCCTAAAGGCAAATCCTGCAGCATCAACCTTGGGGAAAAAGTTGGTAAACGCCTCCTGCCTGGTTTGCTGCGCGCCCTGTAGTTCGAGCTGCTTCCCCTTAAGGGTTCGGTTGTTTTCGAGCGCAAGGCCTTGGCATTGGTCCAGCGTGTAGGTTTGTCCAAAAGCCGGTAGGGTGGTCAACCCTACGGCTAGTGCTATGATGTGTTTTGTCTTCATTCGTTTAAGATTTTTGTATCACGTATAAATGCTAATTAAGGGTCGGGTTTATGCTACTACCAAACCTATCACAAAGCAAATTCCCCTCCTTTTAAAGGAGGGGTGGCTGAAAGCCGGGGAGGTTAGCTGTTTTTTGTATGTTAATGCATAATATAACCTCCTACGCTATTAACCCCTCCGCCCTTCGGGCACCTCCCCTTTCAAAAAGGGGAGGATTACGTCCCCATTACCTATTACGTTTCTGAACATTTTCAACTCTTAATTCGCATTATCAAGTATCACGAGGCTTACGCCGGCAAAATGCGACATGCGATGTACGGTGTTCTGTTTCGCTTTCTTGATACGTGTGTCGTGATACCATATGGCACAAAGATTACGAATCATTTCTCCCTATCAAATATCTTCCAGTAGGCCACCGGCAGGATGGTTACCACCATAATCATGGAGATAATGGTTCCGGCCAGGATAACGATACCCATTGGCATCCAAAGCGAGCTCTGGCTGATAATCATCGGTATCACGCCAACGGCGGTGGTTGCCGAGGTTAGGAAGATGGGCATCATTCGGCGCTTGCCGGCATCGAAGGCGGCATCCTTAACGTGTACCTTCTTGTCCTTACGGAGTTTCTCGGCATGGTCGAACATGATGATGGCGTTGCGGACGATGATCCCCATTAGGCTGATGAGCCCGAGGATGCACGTCAGCCCGAACTCTTCGCCGCTAATCCAAACGCCAACCGATGCTCCCACCAGGCAGAACGATAGCGATATCAGCGCCGCAAGGGCAAGGCTTATCTTCTTAAAGCTGATAAGGAGGAAGAAAAAGATGATGATGATGGCAATAATCAGCCCTTGGATGATGGGGTTGATGGCCTCCCTATCCGATTCGTCGGAGCCGCCGTACTCTACGCCAATGCTCTTAGGCATCGTGGGCTCGATGCGCTCCTCTACCATCGCCTTAACCTTCTTGAATGCGGCAACCTGGTTGTAGCCGCGCTTCACATCGGCCATAACGCTTATGGTTCGCACGCCGTTTCGGCGGACGATGCTGCCGTCGGTCCAGCCGGCCTTTACGTCGGCAACCTGCCTTAGCGGTATTGATACGCCGGGGATCATGGTGGAGATGTACTCGTTGCCAACCTCGCCAAACGATGGGGTCTCTCCGCGGTCGTCGGTCTTAAGCTTTACCGTAAGCGGGTAGTCCTTCTCCCAGATTGCCCCTAGTGGGATGCCGGAGTAGTTCATGGCCATCTCGGCCGAGGCAATGCTTTTGGTGATGCCAAGGCGTGCCGCTTCGATGGGCTTAAGCGCTACATCGATAACGGGGCTCTGCTCCTCGTAGTTGGTGTGAACCCATACCAGATCGGGGATCTGCTTTATCGACCTCACCAGCGAATCGGCCACCTGCTTTAGCTCGGCAATATTATCGCCCGAAAAGCGCACCTCAATTGGGGTGTTCACCACCTGATAGTCGAGCTGCTTAAACTTTACGTACGCGTTGGGGAAGTGGTCGGCGTAGGCGTTGGTAAACCTGTCGAGCAGTTCGTTGGTAGCCGTTACGGATTGCGTGTTGACGATGAGCTGCGCGTAGTTCTTCGCGGGGAAGTTAGGCGCATAGGTGGTTTGGAAGCGGGGCGACGAGGTACCCGTAAACGCCGTAACCGATTTCACCCTGTTATCCTTCATAAGAAGATTCTTGACGCTGTCGCAAACCTGAGCCGTTTGCTGTAGCGAGCTGCCCTGTGGCAGGTAGATCTCAACGGCAAACTGATCGCGGTCGGCAATAGGCATCATGCGCATGGGCAGCGATGAAAGCAGCCAAACTGACAGCACAAATGCCGTTAGGCCGCCTACCAGCGTAAGCTTTGGGTTCCTGAACGTCCAGCGAAGCATGCTCTCGTAGCCATTCTGAACTAGGTCGAGCAGGCTAAAGCCTTTCTTCTTTTCTGTTGGATTCGTGCCCCTAAGCCCCTTTCTGATTATGGCAAACTCCACAAAGGGGATAAACAGCATGGCAACTATCAGCGATACCATCAGCGAGATGGTGATAGTCCAAGGGAAGAATTGCAGGAAGTCGAGGAATTGCCCGGTCATGGTGAAGAGTAGGGGGAAGAAGATCATGCTGATGCAGAGTGTTGCCAGCAGGATCGACCAGAAGAAGTCTTTCGCGCTATGTACGGCCGCGTTCCATCGCGAGATTCCCTTGTCGAGCTTCTCCAGGTAAACGTCAATCACAATAATGGAGTTGTCCACAATCATTCCCAGCACCACAATAAGGGCGGCAAGGGTTACCGTGTTCAGCGGAATGCCAACCGTGTACATGATGGCAATCGATATAAATATGCTGATTGGGATAGAGGTTGCCGCTACCACCGCCGACTTGAAGGGGAACAGAATCATCATCACCGCAATTACAATAATAATGGCGATGAACAGGTCGCGGACAAATGAGGTTACCGACTCGTCTACCACCTTAGGCTGGTCGGCAATGCGGCTAATGGAAACGCTTTTGGGCAGCTCTTTTTCGAACGACTTAAGCACCTCATCAACCTGCTGGCCGTACTCAACAATGTTGAAACCTTCGCGCATCTCCATCGACAGGATGATGCACTTCTTCCCATTCTGGGTGATGTAGCTGTCGGGCTCGTCGTACTCGCGCTCTATGCGGGCAATATCCCGCAACCTCACGATGTTGCCCGAAGGGTCGGAGTAGATAACCTGTTCGGCCAGCTCGTTCTCCGAGCCGTACGATGCCGTAAAGTGGATGGGAACGTCTATGCTTTCGTTTTTTACGGTTCCTCCGGTGGTGGTTATTCCCTGCGAAAACAGGTTTGCCATTAGCAGCTTGTCGCTGATGCCGTAGGTGGCCAACTTCTCCTTGTCGAGGTAAATGGCTATCTGCTCTTTTTGGAGGCCGTAGCGACGAAGGTTGGAAACCGACTCAATCCTTCGGAGCTTATCCTCCAGCTGGTCGAGGTATCCTTCCAGCTCGCGGTAGGTCTTGTCTTCCGACTCCACGGCAATAAGCAGCGCAGAGGTATCGCCAAAATCGTCGTTGGCAATAAGGGCTAGAACGCCCGAGGGTAGCTGGGTCTTAAACATGGTAAGGCCGTGCTTTATTTTCGACCAAACCTCGTCCTTGTTATGGATGTTGTCGTTGAGCTCCACCATTACGTACACCATCCCATTCTTGGATATCGAATAGGTTTTGTTTCGTTTGATCTCCTTATAGGTAAACAGGAATCGCTCCAACGGCTTGGCCAGCTGCTCCTCCACCTCGTAGGAGGAGGCTCCCGGATAAACGCCAACAATTACTCCCTGACGAATGGTAAAGGGCGGAAACTCTTGTTTGGGCATTTTCCACAGCCCCCAAATCCCGGTTAAGGTGAGCAGGAAGGTGAGTAGGAACATGATTTTTCGGTGGCGCATCGCTGCTTCCACCAGCTTGAAATTTCCTATCATAGAACAACCACCTCCATTCCTTCGCTTACCTTTTGGAAGCCTTCGCTAATTATGACATCGCCTTCGGTAAGCCCCGATTCAACAATTACTCCCTGTCCCGATAGTCCTCCGGTGGTAATCTTCACCGCTTTGGCTCTATTGTTTACCACGCACCATACGTATTTCTGCCCATCGGACGAAACCTGTACCACGTTGTTGGGAAGTACAAATGCGCTCGACTTGGCATCGCCATTAAACCATATGCGGCAAACCATTCCGGGCATTAGCGTTCTATCTCCATTAGGTAGTCCAATCTTAATGTCGTAGGTGTGCGAAACCGGATGGGCAACAATTCCTTTTTCCACAATTTTTCCTCTGAATTTCTGTTCTCCTATAGCAGGGATGTTTACCGAAGCCTCCTTGCCGATGGCTATTTGCGAGATCTCCCCTTCGGGGATGGCTACCTTAACCTTTACCGAGGTGATGTCGAGTAGGGTGAAGGCGGTACTACCCGGAATGGCATTTTCGCCAATATCTACCATTCGCTTGCCGATAACCCCCGAAAATGGTGCCGTAAGGCGGCTGTTGCTTAGGTTCTTTTTCGATATTGCAGCCATCGATCGGGCTTGATCGAGCTTGGTTTGTGCCTCCACGTATTTTATTTCGGGTAAGCTTTTATTATCGTAGAGCTGCTGCAAACGGCTCATAGCATCCTGAGCCTGCTTAAGGGTGGCTTGTGCCGCATCGCACGCGCTCTTGAGGTTTTCCGTACCAAGTTCAGCCAAAAGCTGTCCTTTGTTTACCAACTGTCCTTCGGTAACGTAAATTCTTTCAACATTTCCTTGTACGCTAAAGCTAAGCGCTGAGGCCGTCTCCTCTTCTACTACGCCAACGTAGCTTTTAGAGGCTGTTAACTCGTCGGACTTAAGGCTGATGGTTTTAACCTTTACGCCTTGCTCTCTTTGCATTTCTTGGCTTTTTGATGTACAGCTCGCTAGCAGCATCGCCAAAGCGATTGCCGCATAGAAGTAGGGTCTCTTCATTCTGAGTTTCATATTATTTCCTTTTATGTTAAAAGCAAAGTTGGCCACTTTGGTTGTTAGAATAAAGGTCGTTTTGGAATGATAAATGTTCTAAAAGTCGTATTTTGGCAGAGCGATATCCAGATTAATTGCACTTTTTTGGTTTAAATGGGATATTTTTTTAAGTTTTCTAGCCTATGGCTACTATTGTAAAGGGGGAGCAGGGGGATATCGGCATCATTCCTTTTGAACGAATGAGGTCGATGCTTATAGAGCCTTTTGCCTATGGAAACGAGCTTATCCTGTCGGATAGGATGAGCCTTAACTACGAGCTTTTTAAGTACCCGTTTCGTCTGGATGGTATAGTAATGGGGCTTGTTACCAGAGGAAAAGTTGTGGTGTATGCAAATCTGAATGAATTCGAGATTGCATCTGGGACGTTATTCTTCATTATGCCCGAGAATATTATCCAGCTAAAGGAAAAGAGCGATGATTTTGAGGCCAGCCTTGTAATTGCATCGGCATCGTACCTAAGTCGCATTCATATAGACATACATAGTATTATACCCCTGTACGTTCAGGTGAAGGAATCTCCTTTTATGATGCTAACCCAAAAGGAATACGACTCGTTCCTTCAATACTTTTCCTTGCTCGAAGAGGCTCTAGAATCGACCTACTTTCGGGATGAGATGGTTCGGGGATTAACCTCGGCATATGCTTATACTATTGCCAATATTCTTCAGCGGGAAATAAAGGAGACAAGGGAGAATGCACCGCGCGATAAAACCCGTAAGGATGTAATATTTGAGCGTTTTATTTGGCTACTACTCCAGCATTACGAGCGCGAGCGTAAGGTCGAATTCTATGCGAACCAGCTGCATGTAACACCAAAACATCTGGCAACGGTGGTAAAGAATGTGAGTGGGAAAACAGCTGCAGAATGGATAGATGAGTACGTCATTCTTGAAGCAAAGGCTCGGATTAAATATTCGTCTTTTAGCATTCAAGAGGTGGCCTTTTCCTTGAATTTTCCTTCGGCGACATTTTTCTGCAAGTACTTTAAGAATCAGACGGGGATTACCCCGAGCGAGTATCGAAAGCAGTAACAAAAAAGCCGCAGCGCATTGCGCCACGGCTTACATCGTTCACGTATCATGACACACGTATTACGAAAGTTTGCAGAACCAAAGTCTTGATACGTGATACATGTGTCGTGATGCGATTATCTATAAAGTATCCTCGCCGTACGTCGGCTCTTCTGCATCAGAATTACCTCCACATCGGCCGAGTAGCTCTCTAGGATATACTCGTTGTAGTTTTGGATGGTGAGCAGGTTTAGCCCCTCGTTGTACTTCACCCTAAAGTCGTTCATAAATTCGTCGATGGCGGCGGGCAGCTGCTGGTTGGTGCCGTCCACGCTAATGCTCATGCTGATGGCCGAGTTTTGGATCAAGTTCGCCTTCAGGCGGTACTTCTGCATGATGGAAAATACCTTAATCCAGCTATCCTCTAGCGCAAACGAGTAGTCCTTGGGCTCCACCGAAATCAGCGTCTGCTTCTGCTTGAGGATGTACACTGGCACGGCCTCGGTTTTGGCGATGCTGGCCGCCACCTCGGTGCCGGGTGCTGCCGGATCGACAAACGACCGAACGTATAGCGGGATGCTGCGGTTCTGCAGCGGTTTAATCGTTTTTGGGTGGATGATCTGCGCCCCGTAGAAGGCCAGCTCGATGGCCTGTTTGTAAGACACCGATGGCAGGTGCACCGTATCCTTAAAGATACGCGGATCGGCGTTGAGTACCCCTGGCACATCCTTCCAAATGGTTACGCTCTCGCCCCCCAGCAGGTTGGCGATGATGGCCGCCGTGTAGTCCGACCCCTCGCGTCCCAGCGTGGTGGAGTAGCCCTTGTGGTTGGCTCCGATGAACCCCTGGGTAAGATAGATGTGGTGCTGGTTAAAGTCGATGGTGTTGCGGAACAGCTCGCCCGAAGTCTCGAAGTTGACGTTGGCATCGCGGTAGGTGCTGTCGGTTTTCAGGATGGTGCGCACGTCCACCCACTCGGCATCGATATTCTGCGATGCAAGGTAGGCTGCAACTATTTTGGTCGATATCAGCTCGCCAACCGACACCACTTGGTCGTAGCAGAAGTCGTAGTCGCGTTTGGTGTTAATAGATAGGAAGTAGCTAAGCCCCTCGAGTACCGCCTCGAGTTCGAACCGCTGCTTTTCGGGATTGGCGAAAAGCTCGTTTATGATGTTGGCGTGAAAATTTTTAAGCTCAGCCATCTCGGCTTTTAGGTCGTTGGGCTTGTTCTCGAGGTACGCCGCAAGAACCCGCTCTAGCGCATTGGTGGTTTTGGCCATGGCCGATACCACCACCACTAGGTTGTCGTTGGTGCTGGTAATTATGCTGCAAACATTCTTAACTCCGCTGGCATCCTTTACCGATGCCCCTCCAAACTTGTAAACTTTCATCCGAATACTATTATTTTAAGGTTGGATGCTATAAAAAATCGGCACAAGATAGCGGTTATTTGGCGAAGAGAAAAGGATTCGTGCGTTCGTAGGGCGATATAGCCGCTGGGAGTAAGCATTTTCTGAAATTGATTGCACGATAAAGGCGTGTTAGTTGAATAATTCTCTGGTTAAGCGGTGCGCCTATAAAGGGCTCGTGTGTTGGTCAGAATATATGCAAAAGCCCCCCAACAGCGAGGAGTGCTGTGGGGGAGTTAAGCTTAATGAAAAGAGTGGCAGTGGTCGTTTTACTTTATGATGATCTCTACGCGGCGGTTCTTGGCGCGGTTCTCGGGGGTGTTGTTAGGGAACTTGGGGTTCTTTTCGCCCATCGACTGCACCTCGATCTTTTCGGGGGCTAAGCCCTGCTCTACGAGGTACTGCTTAACGCGGTTGGCGCGCTCGAGTCCAATCTTGTAGTTTACTTGGGTGCTTCCGATATTGCAAGCGTGGCCAACAACAACGATCTCTACCTGAGCTTCGCTGATCATTTGTACGAGTTCTCCGATCTTTTGCTTGGTTTCGGCCTGCGGTTGCTTAGAGTTGAACCTGAACTGAACGCTTTCGCTGGCGTTGAACTTGCGCACTTCTACCTGCAGTTCTTCAAGAGGGGTTGGTCCTTGGGGCTCAGGAGCGGGTGCTACCACGGGCACAGGGGCTGGGGAGGGAGCAGGCTCAGGCTTGATCTCAGGCTTAGGTTCGGGGGTTGGTGCGGGAGTTTCTATCACCGGTACTTCCACCACTACAGGGGCAGGCTTGGAGGACTTTCGGGCGAAGCGGTACACCACGCCTAGCGACAGGCCAACTGAAACGGGCTTTGCCGAGCCTACGTAGTTCGAGGCTGTAACCCCAGCGTAGCTGTACTGTTGGAGAATAGGGTCGGCCTGCTTCTTGATGTCGCCGCCTAGGGTGGTGCTGATGCCAGCAGCGAGGAGCCATCGCTCGTTGAGGGTGTACTCAGCGCCAAGTTCACCTATGCCCATAATGGCATTCTTGAACTGCTTGTCCGATGTTCTGTTGATGTAGTCGGTGTAGGTTCCTATGGTTTGCTCGGGCAGGTTATCGATAGTGAGGTCGGCATTGGGGAAGTAGGCAGTACGGGTAATGGTTCCCGACGTTACCTCCATCTTTTCTTTCATGTTCAGCGCGTAGGCAGCGCCAGCAGCAGCCTTAAGCGAGAGCTTACTGGTAAGTGGGTAGCGGTAGCTGGCCGTTAAGGGAACTATCAGGTAGCTTACCCGTTGTTTCTCCTTGCTGTCGAGCGTTTGGGTTATGGTGTATTGATGTCCGTTGGGTTCGGGAAAGAGGGCAGAGGTGGATTGGTACCCCTTGTTCTGGTACGTAGCCGTAAAGCTCTGATAGCGCAACCCGATGCCGAGGCCCCATCGCTCGGTAAGGTGGTAGGTGTAGCCGATACCTACGCCTAGGGCAAATGCCCCCTTGCTGGAGTTGTCGGTGCTCTTGTAGGATAGCTTGCTAAATGATGGGATAACCGACACCTCGAGTGAGTGCTTACTGCTGGTGGTGTCGGTCTGGGCTGCTGCCCCCGAAGCGGCTGCTAGCATGGTCGCTAGCAGCAGGGTTAGGGTCGTTTTGTATATTTTGATCATTGTATATGTCGGTTTAAGCGATTCAGTTACTTTACAATTACCTTAATTGAAGTGGGCGTTTCGCCGGGCTTGGCAATGCGTATTAGGTATGTTCCTGAGGCGTTAAGGCCCGAAATTCGGTATCCATTGGTTTCTCTGTTTACAGCAGCGCGAACGGGAGTTCCGAGGAGGTTGTACACTTGCACCTGCTCATTGGCAGAACGCTCCTCGCCCGTTTCAATGGTGAGGGTGGTGCCAGCCATAAGGGGATTAGGGTAGGCCTTAACTGCAGCAGCTGCTGCTACGGTTAAGGTTACTGTTATGGTAAATCCATCCTTGGTGGTAATCTCGACCTTGTACTCGCCGGCGGGTATGGCGCCATCGAAGCGGAGGTACTGCAGGCTTCCGCTAAGTAGGGTGCCATTGCGGTACCAGCGGAAGGTGGCGTTGCGGATCTCCTCGTACTTGTCGCCGTTGCTTACGGCCAGCACATTATTCCATAGCTTGATGATGGATAGGTTGCTGAAGGTTTTTTCGATTTCCCAACTAAGCGAAGCTATTGTAGGCTCGTTGTAGTTAACCTCGTCGTAGGCAAAGGTGGCTGATGCTGTATAGATTCCTACGGTTGTAGCTGTATTCCCTAAGTAGGACTTTACAGTTACACCGCTAGGTAACCCGGTAACAGCTACCGTTTTTTGCGTGCCATCGAAAGGAATAGGAGTAGTATAGTTCCACTTGGTACTGCTCATATCGTAGCTTGCCTTAGCAATGTTCCAGTTAATACTGATGTCGCCCGTTGTACCATCATTCCATTGGTAGTTAGCCTTATCCTTTAGCACAACAGTTGCAGTGTAGCTACCCGCATTTGTTGCAGATGCTACTCCTGAGATGGTATATGCCGTATTTTCAGGAATGCTTATCCCTTGTGGATTGCTGTTGTAGGTAAAAGAGGTCGTCGTAACGGTTGGCTTTGCCACTCCGATGGCGCTAATGCTCCAACTGATATTGATGTCGCCCGTTGTGCCATCATTCCACTGGTAGTTGGCCTTATTGTTTAGCGCAACGGTTGCAGTGTAGCTGCCTGCATCAGTAGCTGATGTTGTGGCTGTAACGGTATATGCCGCATTTTCAGGAATGCTTACCCCTTGTGAACTGCCGTTATAGGTGAATGCTGTGGTAGTAACGGTTGGCATGTTAACCATTGCCTTGCTTATCTCCCAGGTGAGTGGAGCAATAGGAGTAGGGGCATTATAGTTGGCTGCATCGTAGGTAAGCGTAGCCGATGCGGTATAAGTTCCCGCGTTGGTTGCGCTATTTCCTGTATAGTTTTGTACTGTTACTCCTACAGGCAATCCCGTTAAGGTTACACTTTTTGAGGTACCGTTGTAGGTGAATGGTGCAGTGTAGTCCCACTTGGCATTGGACATGTCGAAGCTCGCTTTAGCGATGCTCCAGCTGATATTGATGTTGTCTGTTGTACCATCACTCCACTCATAGTTGGTTTTGTCGTTTAGCGCAACGGTGGCGGTGTAGCGGCCCGCATCGGTTGCTGATGCTCCAGATACGGTATATGCCGTATTCGCAGGGATGGTTACCCCTTGAGTATTGCTGTTGAAGGTAAAGGTGGAGGTAGCAATGGTTGGCTTTGCCACGCCAATAGGGCTAATGTTCCAGCTGATATTGACGTCGTCGGTTGTACCATCACTCCACTGGTAGTTTGCCTTATCCTTTAGCGCAACGGTAGCGGTGTAGCTACCCGCATTGGTTGCTGATGCTGCACCTGATACGGTGTATGTCACATTTTCAGGAATGGTTACCCCTTGTGAGGTGCCGTTGTAGGTAAATGTGGTGGTTGCAACGGTTGGCTTGTTAATCGAAGCCCTATCTATCTGCCACTTGAGAGCTGCAATAGGGGTAGGAGCATTATAGTTCGTTTTATCGTAGCTAAGTCCAGCCTCTGCAAGATACTTCCCTGCGTTGGTAAAACTATTTCCATAATAACTTTGTACGGTTACTCCGCTAGGTAACCCCGTTAGGGTTACACTCTTTGGGTTGCCGTCGTAGGTGAAAGGTGCGGTGTAGTCCCATTTCGCGGTGGTCATATTGTACGTACCTTTTATAATACTCCATGCGATAGTTACGTCATCTGTTGTACCATCAGCCCAAGTGTACTTAACCTTATCTTTAAGCGTAATGGTGGCGGTGTAATTATTCACATCGGTTGCAGATGCTCCATGTACGGTATATGCCGCATTTTCAGGAATGCTTAGCCCTTGAGGAGTTCCGTTGTAGGTGAATGCTGTGGTAGCAACGGTTGGTTTGATAACTGTTGTATTAATTATCTCCCAATTGAGAGATGCAATAGGGGCAGGGGCATTGTAGTTGGCTGCATCGTAGGCTAGCGTAGCCGATGCGGAATAGCTCCCTGGGGTGGTTGCGCTATTCCCCGTATAGCTTTGTACGGTTACTCCAATAGGTAAGCCCGTTAGGGTTACACTCTTTGGGTTGCCGTCGTAGGTGAAAGGTGCGGTGTAGTCCCATTTCGCGGTGGTCATATTGTACGTACCTTTTATAATACTCCATGCGATAGTTACGTCATCAGTTGTACCATCAGACCAAGTGTACTTAACCTTATCATTAAGCGTAATGGTGGCGGTGTAGTTGCCCACATCGGTTGCAGATGCTCCAGATACGGTATATGCCGCATTTGCAGGAATGCTTAGTCCTTGCGGTGTACCGTTGTAGGTAAAGGTTGTGGTGGTAACCGCTGGCTTTGTTAAAAGTTGTGGCGAGTACTTGTAATCCTTAAGCTCCGAAAGTTTTGTTAGTTTTCCTGTTACTGGTGTATACGTTACCTCTCCACCCGCTGTATAGGAGTCGTTGGCAAAGAAGGTTCCGTAGAAATTATCTTGGTTAAATAGAAATCCTTTATTGCCAAATCCCATAAACGTTCCTAAGCTGCAAATATCCTTAACATAGGTTCCGTTGGCTTCGTAGAGCTTCAGCACAATGTTGAATTTATTGCCAGAATTCATAACATCATCTGTATACGATCCTGTTGCAGATGTTACAAGGTCAAACGATAAATACCGGTTTTTTGTTGTACCCCAATCTATAAAACCTCCCGTTTTAGCATCATAAGGTGCTGCAAACCCTGATAAACGCCATGGGGTTCCTGCTGTGGCATTTGCAGGAGATCGTTGCACGTCCCATACGTTGTCTTTATAGTACTTGCTACTGAAAAGAGTGGATGACTTCTTGAAAGCATCGAGTTGAACTGGCGTTTGCGCCATGCCGCTTTGCAGTATGGCTAAGAAGAAAACTAGAAAAAGCAATTTTTTTTTCATGCGCTAATGGTTGTTGGTTTTTACTGATACAGTGCGATGAGATTATCCCGCTTGCCAGCTGTCGCTTTATGTTTTATGTTGTGATGATTATTTCTCCTTAGTACACCTGTTGAAAATCATGTTTGATAAAGCTTCAGGAGGTGTAAAAACAAGTAAATGTTTAATCAATTCATAAATCTCCGGTAACGCTTAACTATAAATTTGTCTGATTGTATAATTGGGGCAAAACTATACGTTGATTGAGGTTTTGATGCAAAACGGAGGGGGACAAAAAGTGGACAATGGGAAAATACTTTTTCGGGGTTGGAACTAATGGGTTAGTAGCTAAAGGCGTACGGAACGGTAACGGCAATACACAGGGGACTCATCCAAGCAGAGTTGCAATCCGAATGGATTGAACTCGAATAGCCTCGCATGGCATGGGACTAGGGCTTACCCCGAGAAAACGTTGTAGGAATACGCCTTTAGCCATTCTGACTTTTACCCAATATCCCTGCCATTAAACGGGAATTTTTGCACCTAGGATATACCGCCTAACATAGGAGGGGTATCTGCTCTTTCGTTCATTATGGACAAAATGAGAATGTAAGTGGTCAGCATCTTGCCTCAAAAAAATCGCAGATAGCTACAAAAGAGTGTCTGGCGCTCCAAACCGCCCCAAAGGCCTTTCGAAGAACGTTTTTCCCCTTTCGAATATGGTTTAGGCCCTTTCGACAATGCTTTACGGAGCTTCGAGGGTAGCTTACGTGCTTTCAAAAGACGTTTACGCTGTTTCGAGAGTAGTTTACGAGCTCGTAAACCATTGTCGAAAGCTCGTAAACCAATTTTTGAATGGCGTAAAGATCTCTCGAAGCTCCGTAAACCTTCCTCGAAGGAGTATGGAGCATCGTCGAAGCCCCGTAAACAGCCGTCGAAGCTAATTTTATGTGCTTCGAAGCATGTTCGGAAACGGTAGAGGGGGAGTATTCACGGAACTGTGTCTACCATATTTTCTCGGAAGCAGGAATTACACCTGCCTTTTAGGGAGTATTCACGGAACTGTGTCTACCATATTTTCTCGGAAGCAGGAATTACACCTGCCTTTTAGGTTAGGCCTCTTATCGGAGCAAGGGTGGCGAGGGAACGGAGCCACTTGTATACCCTTGCTCCGATAAGAGGCCTAGCCTTCCTTTG